>NZ_LZMG01000154.1:0-21739 GCF_001673615.1 Mycobacterium sp. 1245499.0 | reverse complement strand
GCGGCGCCGCGCGCTGACCCGGACCTTGAACGCGTGCAGGCCGCCGGCGGGGCCCTGCCGGGTCAGCGGCCAATAGGTGACGCCGTGGTGAGTGCGCGCGGCGCCGCACCCCGCCCGCCGAGCTGCCGGTGCACGAGGGCCAGGACTGGATGTATGTGCTTTCCGGGCGGATGCGGCTCATTTTGGGCGAGCGCGACTTCACCATCGACCCCGGCCAGGCCGTCGAGTTCTCGACGTGGACGCCGCACTGGTTCGGCGTGGTGGACGGCCCGGTGGAGGCCATCGTCATCTTCGGCCCGCACGGCGAGCGCCTCCACCTGCACAGCTGAATGGCACCCGCGCGAACGGCCTGACCGTCGCGTTCACCCGGGCGCGGCGTTAGCGTGGCGTAATGGACCGGGCTTGGGAATACGCCGTCGCGCCGCCGCGCAGCGCGCCCGGCGTCGTCTCGATGGTCGGCTACCGGGGCCTCGACGTTCCCGACGGCGTGCACCGTGGCATGCCGTCGGCGACGTTGACCTTCATCGTCAGCCTGGACGACGGGGTGGAGGCCGGTGACACCGCCTGCGCCCTCGCGGTGGCCCGCCCCAACCCGTTGCTGCTCGGCGGCCTGCACTTGCGGGCCAGTCACGTGCGGCAACGGCGCGGGCAGGCCGGCGTGCAGCTGGCCGTGCATCCGCTCGCGGCGCGTGCGCTGTTCGGCGTGCCGAGCGCTGAGCTTCTCCTCGCCGAATACGACGCGACCGCCGTGCTGGATCGCGGCGCCGTCGAACTGCACCATCGGGTGACCGAAGCGCACGGCTGGCCGGACGCGTTCGCGCTGGTGGCCGGCTACCTCATCGACGCACGGCAATGCCGGGACGCCGCGACGGTGCGGCCCGAGGTCGCACAAGCCTGGCATCTGCTGCAGCGCAGCCGGGGCCGGGCCCCGGTCACCGGCCTGGCCGACGCGGTCGGCGTCACGCCGCGACACCTCACGACGCTGTTCCGCCAGGAGGTCGGGCACTCGCCGAAGACGGTGGCGATGCTCATGCGGTTCCAGCATGCGACGGCGCGGATCGCCGAGTCGGCACGCCGCTACGGACGCGTCGACCTCGCACGAGTCGCGACCGCCACGGGGTACAGCGACCAGGCGCACATGACCCGCGAGTTCGTCCGGTTCGCCGGTGTGCCGCCGCGACAGTGGCTGGCCGAGGAGTTCCGAAACATTCAAGACGGCGGCCACTCCTGCACCGCACAGTTCGAGGATGACCACTTCGAATCCGACCGTCTGGTTGACACTGCAAGCCCATAACGCGCCCAAGCTGATCGACTACTACGTCGACACATTCGGCTTCGTCCTCGCGGCGCGCTACGGCCAGGGTGAAACCGTCGATCACGCCCAACTGAACTGGCCGCAGGGTTGCGGAGGGATCATGCTCGGCAGCCACAAGCCCGGGGCGCATTGGTGCCGCGAACCGGGCACCGCCGGCGGTTACATCGTCACCGCCGATCCCCAGGCGCTCTACGAGCGCGTCCTGCAGCGCAAGGCCGACGTCGTGCGGCCGCTGGGCGAAACAGATTACGGCGCACGCGAATTCACGGTGCGCGATCCGGAAGGCAACCTGTGGTCCTTCGGCGACTACCGCGGCGAGACACCGCCGGCGTGACGCTTACAGATACGCGGTCTGGTTCACCAGGCGCACCGAAGACGCTCCGTCGGAATAGAATTCGGCAATGCTCAACGACGCGAGGTCGAGGTGCAACCGGTACAGGATGCCGGGCCCGGCGTCCAGTGCCTCGCGCAGCAGCATCTTGATGGGGGTCACGTGCGAGACCACCAGCACCGTCGTACCCTGCTGGGCGGCGACGATCCGGTCACGGGCCGTCGACACCCGATCGGCCACCGCGTCGAAGCTCTCCCCGCCCGGCGGGGCGGTGCTGGTGTCGCGCAGCCAGCGGCTGTGCAGTTCGGGGTCGCGCTCGGCCGCCTCGGCGAACGTCAGCCCCTCCCAGGCGCCGAAGTCGGTCTCGATCAAGTCGTCGTCGACGGTGACGTCCAGCCCCAGCGCCTTGGCGGCGGCCGCCGCGGTGTCATAGGCCCGTTGCAGCGGCGAGGCGAAGACCGCCGAAATGCCGCCGCGCTGCGCCAGATAACGCGCCGCCGCGTCGGCCTGCCGGCGCCCCAGCTCGGTCAGCGCCGGGTTACCGCGCCCCGAATAGCGACGGTGCACCGACAGCTCGGTCTGGCCATGCCGCAGCAACAGCAGCCGGGTCGGGGTGCCGCGCGCGCCGGTCCAGCCCGGCGCGGACGGCGACGGTGCCGCCGCGGGCTCGGCCGGTTCGGGTTTCGGCGCCGGCTCAGGCTTTGGCGCCGGTTCGGGCGTTTCCGTCACAGCCTCGGCCGCGGCGTCCATCGCCTCGTTGGCCAACCGATCGGCGTGCGTGTTGCGCTCCCGGGGGATCCACGAGTAGCTGATCCGCGCGAACCGCGCCGCGCGGCTTCGGGCCTGGTTGTGCAGCTCGATCAGGTCGGGGTGCTTGACTTTCCACCGCCCGGACATCTGTTCCACCAGCAGTTTGGAATCGAGGTACACCGCCGCCTCGGTGGCGCCCAAATTCAGGGCGTCGTCCAAACCGGCTATCAGACCTCGGTATTCGGCAACGTTGTTGGTCGCTCGGCCGATGGCCTGCTTGGCCTCGGCGAGCACGGTCGTACGGTCCTGGTTCCACACCACCGCGCCGTATCCGGCCGGTCCGGGGTTGCCGCGCGATCCACCGTCGGCCTCGATCACGACCTTCACTGATCAAAACCCTTGACCCGCAGCAGGATCGCGCCGCATTCCGGGCAGCGCACCAGCTCGTCCTCGGCGGCGGCCGAGATGCGGGACAGCTCGCCGCGGTCGATCTCGAGCCGGCAGGCCCCGCACCGACGGCCCAGCAGCTGCCCGGCGCCCGGGCCTCCCCCGGCACGCTGGCGTTCGTACAGGGCGGACAGCGCCGGATCCAGTGCGGCGCTCAGCGAGTCACGCCGCGACGACTGAAGCTCACGGGCCTCGCTGAGCTCGGCGACCGCGGCATCGAGAGCCTCACGCGCGCTCGCCATTTCGGCCTCCAATGACGCCAGCGTCTGCTGCTCACCGTCGAGCTGGGATTGCAGCTCCTCGCGACGTTCCATCACCTCCAGCAGCGAGTCCTCCAGGCTGGTTTGACGACGCTGCAGGGTCTCCAGCTCGTGCTGGAGGTCCGAGAGTTGTTTGGCGTCGATCGTTCCCGACTGCAGCAGCGAGCGGTCGCGGTCTTCGCGCTGGCGCACCGCGTCGATCTCCGCCTCGAGCCGCGACACGTGGGCGTCGATGTCCTCCACGGCGATGCGCACGGCGCCCAGCCGGTCACCGGCGGCCTCGTATTCGGCCTGCAACCGCTCGCAGGCCTGTTGCTCCGGCAGATGCGTGGCCCGGTGTGCGATGCGGGACAGCTCGGCATCGAGTTTCGACAACTCGAGTAAGGAACGCTGCTGCGCCACTTCGGCTTTCATAAACTCTCATCCTGGTGCTCGACGTTCCAAGGATCGGTGCGAATCGAGCTCACCCGCACGGGAAGCTCCGCACCGAAACGCGACCGCAGCAGGCCGGCGGCCTGTTCACACCAGGGGAATTCACTTGCCCAATGTGCCACATCGATCAAAGCCACCTCGCAGGCCCGTCGGTGCTCGTCGGCCGGGTGGTGCCGCAGATCGGCCGTCACGAAAGCCTGCACGCCCGCACCGGCCGCGGCGGCCAGCAACGAATCCCCGGCGCCGCCGCAGACGGCGACCCGCGACACCGGCATGTCGGGGTCCCCCGCCGCCCGCACCCCCCACGAGGTGCGCGGCAGCGCCGCGCTTACGCGAGAGACGAAGTCGCGCAACGGTTCCGGACGCGCCAGGGTCGCGACGCGACCCAGCCCGGTATCGCCGGGCGGGGGTACCAGCGCGAAGATGTCGAAGGCGGGTTCCTCGTAGGGATGGGCGGCGCGCATCGCCGCCAGCACCGCGACCCGGGAACGGGCGGGCGCGACCACCTCGAACCGGTCTTCGGCCACCCGCTCGACGTTGCCCACGCTGCCCACCGCCGGTGAGGCGCCTTCGTGCGGCAGGAACTGCCCGATGCCGCTGACGCTCCAGCTGCAGTGCGAATAGTCACCGATATGTCCGGCGCCGGCCGCGAACACCGCCGCCCGCACCGCGTCGGCGTTCTCGGCGGGCACGTAGATCACCCACTTGTCCAGGTCGGGTGCGTCCGTCGCCGGCTCGAGCACGGCCTCGACGTCAAGGCCCAGGGCCGCGGCCAGCGCGTCGGACACCCCCGGGCAGGCGGAGTCGGCGTTGGTGTGTGCGGTGAACAGCGAGCGTCCGGTCCGGATCAGCCGGTGCACCAGCGCACCCTTGGGGGTGCTGGCCGCCACGGTGTCCACGCCGCGCAACAGCAACGGGTGGTGGGCCAGCAGCAGGCCGGCATCGGGAACTTCGTCGACCACCTCCGGCGTGGCGTCGACCGCGACGGTCACCGACCGCAGCTCGTCGTCGGGGTCCCCGCAGACCAGCCCCACCGAATCCCAGGGCTCGGCGAGCCGCGGCGGGTAGGCCTCGTCGAGCACCGCGATGACGTCGGCCAGCTTGATGCTCACCGGTCGGCCTCCGCGATCGCCCGCACCAGCAACGGCCACTCGCGGCGCACCGCGGCGCGCAGGTACCGCTCGTCCAGGCCGACGAACGTGTCACAGCGACGGATGGCAATCCCCCTGTCATGCAGTCGTTTTCGTAATTGAACGGCCTCCGGCGTGCGGAACAGCACGAACGGCGCCCGGCCGTCGACCACGTCGGCACCCACCGAGGCCAGCCCGGCCACCATCTCGGCGCGCAGCTGCCCCAGTCCGGCCGCCCCGGCCGCCGCGTCGGCGACCGCCTGCGGATCGCAGCACGCCGCGATGGCCGTCAGCTGCAACGTCCCCACCGGCCAGTGCGCCCGCTGGGCGGTCAACCGCGCCAGCACGTCCGGGGAACCCAGCGCGTAGCCCACCCGCAGCCCGGCCAGCGCCCAGGTCTTGGTCAGGCTGCGCAGCACCAGCACGTCCGGCAGCGCGTCGCCGGCCAGCGATTCCGGCTCGCCGGGAATCGAGTCCGCGAACGCCTCGTCGACCACCAGGATCCGCCCGGGCCGGCGCAACGCCAGCAGTTGCTCGCGGGTGTGCAGCACCGAGGTGGGGTTGGTCGGATTCCCCACCACGACGAGGTCGGCGTCGTCGGGAACGATCGCGCCCGCCAGGCCGAACGGCGGCTCCAGCACCACGTGGTGCACCGGCACCCCGGCCGCGGTCAGCGCGACCGCCGGCTCGGTGAACGCCGGGGCGATGATCGCCGCCCGCCGCGGGCGCAGGTTGCCCAGCAGGGCGAACGCCTCGGCCACCCCGGCAAGCGGCAACACCTCGGCGCGGGTCCGGCCGTGTCGCTGGGCCGCGGCGTCCTGCGCCCGGTGCGCGTCCTCGGGGCTCGGATAGCGCGCCAGGTCGGGCAGCCGCTCGGCCAGCCGGCGCAGCAGCCACTGCGGCGGTTGGCCGTGCCGGACGTTGACGGCGAAATCGAGCATCCCGGGCGCGACGGCCTGATCGCCGTGGTAGCGCGCCGCAGGCGGGCTCAGGTTCAGACTCGCCATCCGTGAAACACTAGTGCGCCGCGCGGGTCGGCCGGACGTACACCGGCATCACCGTCACGACCGGTCGCACCCATCGAGGACAATGGTGAGGTGACAGGCACAACGTCCGCCGATCCCCAGGCCCCGGGGGCGCAGCTGGTGATCTTCGATCTCGACGGCACCCTGACCGATTCCGCGGAGGGGATCGTCACCAGCTTCCTGCATGCGCTCGACCACATCGGCGCGCCCGTGCCGCCCGGCGACCTCGTTGCCCAGATCGTCGGCCCGCCGATGGACGACACCTTCCGGGCCATGGAACTCGGCGACCACACCGAGGAGGCGATCGCGGCCTTTCGCGCCGAGTACGGTTCCCGCGGCTGGGCGATGAACGCGCTCTTCGACGGGATCGAGGCGCTACTGGCCGATCTGCGCGCCGCCGGTGTCCGGCTGGCCGTGGCCACCTCCAAGCTGGAGACGACGGCGCGGCGCATCCTCGCCCACTTCGGGCTCGACCAGCACTTCGAGGTGATCGCCGGCGCGAGTCCCGACGGGTCGCGCAAGGCAAAGGTCGAGGTGCTGGCGCACGCCCTGTCGCAGCTCGAGCCGCTGCCCGAACGGGTGCTGATGGTCGGTGACCGCAGCCACGACGTGCACGGCGCGGCCGCGCACGGCATCGACACCGTGGTGGTCGGCTGGGGTTACGGCAAGGCCGACTTCGCGGACGCGTCGCCCACGGCCGGCGTGACGCACGCCTCGACCATCGACGAACTACGGAGGGCGCTGGGTGTCTGAGCGTGAACGCCTGCACGTGACGTTCGTGTGCACCGGCAACATCTGCCGTTCGGTGATGGCCGAGAAGATGTTCGCCGACCAGCTGCGCCGCCGCGGCCTGGCCGACGCGGTGCGGGTGAGCAGCGCCGGCACCGGCAACTGGCACGTCGGCGAGTGCGCCGACGAGCGCGCCGCCGACGTGCTGCGAGCCCACGGTTATGCATGCGAGCACCGCGCCGCGCAGGTCGACGCCGAGCACCTGGGTGCCGATCTGGTGGTCGCCCTGGACCGCAACCACGCCCGAATGCTGCGGCACCTCGGCGTCGACGAAAACCGCGTCCGGATGCTGCGGTCCTTCGATCCGCGCACCGGCGCCCACACCCCCGACGTCGACGATCCCTACTACGGCGACGCACAAGACTTCGAACGCGTCTACACCGTCATCGAGGCCGCGCTGCCGGGCCTGCATGACTGGGTCGATGAACGGCTCGCGCAGAACGGATCGCCTTGATGCGCCGGTTCGCCTTTCTGCTGCGTCCGGGCTGGATAGCGCTGGCGGTGGTGGTCGTCGCCTTCGCGTACCTGTGCTTCACGGTGCTCGCGCCCTGGCAGTTGGGTAAGCACAGCAGGACCTCGCAGGAGAACCATCAGATCGAATCCTCGCTGAACACCGCGCCCGTCCCATTGAAAACCCTACTGCCGCAGCAGAATTCGGCGGCCCCCGGCGCGCAATGGCGCCAGGTCACCGCCACCGGGCACTACCTGCCCGACGTGCAGGTGCTGGCCCGCCTGCGGGTGATCGACTCGAAGCCGGCGTTCGAGGTGCTGGCGCCGTTCGTCGTCGACGGCGGGCCCACGGTGCTGGTCAATCGCGGCTACGTGCGCCCGCTGGAAGGGTCGCACGTCCCGCCTATCCCCCCGCCCCCGACGCAGACGGTGACCATCACGGCGCGGCTGCGCAACTCCGAGCCCGCCGCGGTGAACAAGGACCCATTCGTGGGAGACGGTGTGCAGCAGGTCTATTCGATCGACACCGCACAGGTCGCGGTGCTCACCAGGGTCCCGCTGGCCGGGTCCTACCTGCAGTTGGTCGACGGGCAGCCCGGCGGGCTCGGGGTGGTCGGCGTGCCTGCGCTGGACGCCGGCCCGTTCCTGTCCTACGGCATCCAGTGGATCGCGTTCGGCATCCTGGCCCCGATCGGGTTGGGCTACTTCGCCTACTCGGAGATCCGGGCCCGCCGCCAGGAGAAGCAACAGCGGGCCGCCCCCGCCGCCGAGACGGCGCCCGCGCCGCAAGCGCCGCAAACGGTGGAGGCCAAACTGGCCGACCGCTACGGCCGGCGGCGGTAGCCCGCCAGGGAAACTGCAAGCTCGGCGAGGACCGCGGCGCCCGCCTGCACCAGCGACGACAGCATCACCGCGCGCCGCAGGTCGGTCACCGTCGGTTCCCGGCCGTTGCCGAGTGTGGGCCGGATCTGCAGCTCGTGCCGGTATTGGGTGGGACCGCCCAGGCGCACGCCCAGCGCCCCGGCGAAGGCCGCCTCGACGACACCGGCGTTGGGGCTGGGATGACGGCCGGCGTCGCGGCGCCAGGCCCGCGCCGCACCGGACGGTGATCCACCCACCAGCGGCGCCAACAGCACCGTCAGCGACGCGGTCGCCCGCGCGCCGACGTAGTTGGCGACATCATCCAATCTCGCTGCCGCCCAACCGAATCGGAGATAGCGCGGCGAGCGATATCCGATCATCGAGTCCAGGGTGTTGATGCCGCGATATACCAGCACCGCGGGCACGCCGCCGGCCGCCGCCCACAGCAGCGGCGCCACCTGGGCGTCGGAGGTGTTCTCGGCGATCGATTCCAGCGACGCGCGCGTCAGGCCCGCGGCGTCCAGCGACGCCGGATCACGCCCACATAGCGACGGCAGCAGCCCGCGGGCGGCCTCGACGTCGCCGCGTTCCAGCAGCTGCGACATCTCCAGGCCGGTGCGCACCAGCGAGGTTCCCCCGAGCGCCACCCAGGTGGCCGCGGCCGTCGCCGCGATCGACCACCCCCGGCGGCGACGCCCGGCGCCGCGTCGCACCGCCAGCCCGAGCAGGCCCACCGCCGAAATCAGCGCCCCGACATGGACCGCGCCGGCAAGCCGGCTGTCGCGGTAGGTCATACGTTCCAGCGCGGCGGCGGCTTGGCCGAACAGCGCGACCGGATGACCCCGTCGCGGGTCGCCCAGCGCGCGGTCGGCCAGGTAGCCGATCATCACGCCCGCGATCCGGGTCCGGGTCACAACCACCCCAGCAGCGTCTCACACTGGAATCCATGCGGCCGTTGAGGCAACAAGTGCCCGAGCGGATGTGGGGCGATGAGGCACCGTTCGTCTCCGGTGCCGCGCTGGCCGTCGACGGCGGGTACTCGGCCAGCGGTCCGATGGCCGGCAAGCCCCGCACGGCGGACTATCGTGCAACGCATGACCTTTCCCGCGCTCAACCACGTCGCGGTCACGGTGCGCGACATCGCGATCAGCGGCCCGTGGTATCGCAGGCTGCTCGGCGCCGACCCGATCCTGGACGAGCACACGGATGCCGGCTTTCACCACCAGGTGTGGATACTTGACGGCGGCACCATATTCGGCATTCACCAGCACGACCGCGCTGCGCCCAACGAGAAGTTCAGCGAACACCGCGTCGGGCTCGACCACGTCGGCTTCGGCTGCGCCAGCCGCGCCGAGCTGGAAGATTGAGTCACCCGGTTGGGCGAGCTGGCCATCGAGCACGGCGGCATCGTGGATGCGCCCTACGGCTCGGGGTTGAGTTTTCGCGACCCAGACGGCATCGCGCTGGAGTTCTTCGCCCCGCCCGGCTGAGCGGCTCAGCGCACCGTTGCGAAGAACGCGCGCAGGTCCTCGACAAATAGCTCCGGTTGTTCGAACGCCGCGAAATGCCCGCCGCGCGGCATGTCCGTCCAGTGGGTGATGTTGTAGACCGGCTCGCACCAGCTGCGCGGCGCCTTCAGCAGCTCCCCCGGGAAAGCCGCTACGCCCGTGGGCAATTCGACGCGATCGCCGCCACCCCACACCGCGAAGCTCTCCCAGTACAGGCGGGCCGAGGACGCGGCGGTATTGGTCACCCAATAGACCATCACGTTGTCGAGCAGCTCGTCGCGGCTGAGCGCGTTCTCGGGGTGCCCGTCGCAATCGGCCCAGTCCCAGAACTTTTCGACGATCCAGGCCAGCTGCCCCACGGGCGAATCGGCCAGGCCGTAGCCCAGGGTCTGCGGCCGGGTGGACTGTTGCTTGGAATAGCCGGTGCCCCACTTGCGGTGGTTGGCCAACCCGGCCAACGCTCGCTGCTCCTCCTCGGTCGGGTTGGTCAGCGCCTCCTTGGTGGGCCGGCCGACCGGCATGTTCAGGTGGATGCCCACGCAGTGGCCCACATTGCGGCCGATCTGCGTCGTGACCGCGGCACCCCAGTCACCGCCCTGCGCGCCGTAGCGGTCGTAGCCCAGGCGCAGCATCAGCGTTTCCCACGCCTGCGCGATCCTTTCCACGCCCCAACCGGTGTCGGTGGGCTTGCCGGAGAACCCGTAGCCGGGCAGCGACGGACACACGACGTGGAAGGCGTCCTCGGCGCGGCCGGAGGCGGGATGGGTCAACGGCTCGATCACCTTGTGGAACTCCACAATTGAGCCCGGCCAGCCGTGGGTGATCACCACCGGGAACGCGTCGGCGTGCGGCGAGCGCTGGTGGACGAAATGGATGTCCAGCCCGTCGATTTCGGTGGTGAACTGATCGAAGCGGTTGAGGGCCGCCTCGCGCGATCGCCAGTCGTAGTCGTTGGCCCAGTAGTCGGCCAGCTCGCGGGTATAGGCCAGCGGCACGCCCTGGCTCCAGTCGTCCACGCATTCGGCCTCGGGCCACCGCGTGCGGGCCAGCCGCGCTCGCAAGTCGTCGAGGACCTCGTCGGAAACGTCGATGCGGAACGGTTTCACGCGTTCATAGTGCCGCTGACGGTGACACCGGCGACGCGCGGGGCCTTCCCCCGGCGAACCGGGCGCGCCGTGGCACGCGAGGATGTAGCCATGGATCCCAGGCTGGCCGCACGGGTGGAGCAGAGGCGGTCGATCCCCGTCCTGGTCTGGCGATTCGCCGAGCCGCGAATGTGCGTCTCGTCGGGCCCGCTAGGCGGCGGTATCGGCGCTCGGGATTGGCTCGTCAACGCCACGGTCCCATTGGATTACGACCGGACCGACCCGGACCGCCACCTGACCGAGATCGGCGCCGCGCTCCGGCTGAACGGCGCCGGGTGCGGGTTGCTCACCGCGGTCGACGTGACCCGCCACCACCTCGCCGCGGACGGCGGCGTGCATGCGACAGCGACCGTCGGGCTCTCCAACCCCGCCTGGGCCGCCGCGCCCGATCACCACTTCCGCCGCGAGGTGCCGTACCGGGTGGGCACGATCAACATCGTGGTCGCGGTGCCGGTGGCGCTGTCCGAGGCGGCCCTGGTCAACGCCGTCGCCACCGCCACGGAGGCCAAGGTGCAGGCGTTGCACGACGCCGGGATACGCGCCACCGGAACCGCCTCGGACGCGGTCGTCGTGCACTGCCCCAGCGACGGGACGGCGGAGCAGTTCGGTGGACCACGGTCGACGTTCGGCGCCCGGATCGCCCGAGCGGTGCACGCCGCCGTGCTCGCGGGCGGCCGGTCCTGGCTCTCGGGCCCGTCCATCGAGTAGGCCGAGCGATTGCCACCACCCGCCCGGGGGTATCGCTGACCCATGGCAACGACGACGGCGCCCCGAGTCCTGGTGGTGGTGTCCGCGGCCGACCGGATTCCGCTACGGAACGGCCGCAGCGAGCTGACCGGCACCTACCTCGGTGAACTGATCGAACCGACGGACGCGATGCGTCGGGCCGGCTTCGAGCTTGCGTTCGCCACCCCGGGCGCGCGGGCGCCGGCCATCGATGGCACCTCGTGCAGCCTGATGTACTTCGCCGGCTCGCGGAAAAGGCGTGACGCCGCCCTGAGCAGCTATCGGGAGCTGCTCGAACTCGGCCTGGCCACGCCGGCCAAATTCGAAGAGATCAGCCACGACGTCCAGCGCCTGGACGGGTTTGACGCCATGTTCGTGCCGGGCGGCCATGCGCCCCTGGTCGACCTGCTGCACCGCGACGCCTTTGCCGACGACTCGCTCAACGACGACTTCGGCGCGCTGGTCCGTCACTTCCACGACGCCCGACGCCCCACCGGCCTGATCTGTCACGCTCCCGCCGCGCTCGCCGCGGCGCCCACCGTCGACGGGCGCTGGACCTATGCGGGTTACCGGATGACCTGCTTCAAGACCGGCGTCGACACGATGTTGTCGACGGTCCCGTTGGCGCGGCGCTTCCGGGGATGCCTGAAGGATGACCCGACCGAACTGTTGAGGTCTCGCGGCGGCCACGTCGAACAGACGGTCCTGCCGATGGGCAGCAAGGTCGTCGAGGATCGCGAGCTGATCACCGGCCAGGACCCCTACTCGGCCAAGGCGTTCGGAGCCGCCTTCGTCGACAAGGTCCGCGCCGCACAAACCTGACGCGCTCGTCCCGCCGGCCAAACCGAGTGGGCGCGGACGGTATCGAACCGCCGACCGCTGGTGTGTAAAACCAGAGCTCTACCACTGAGCTACGCGCCCGTTGCTGCGGGCAGGCTACCCGCCCGACGGCCAAGTCCCCAAAATCAGGCCCGTAAAGCCGCCAGGGCTTCGGTCCAGAGCCGCTGGTCGCGCGACTCGCCGGGCTGCTTCATCTCGGCGAAGCGGATGATCCCGGACCGGTCGACCACGAACGTCCCGCGGTTGGAGTAGCCGGCGTCCTCGTTGAACACGCCGTAGCTCTGGCTGACCGCGCCGTGCGGCCAGAAGTCCGACAACACCGGAAAGGTGAAGCCGCTGTCCAGCGACCAGACCCGGTGCGTGGGTGGCGGTCCCACCGAGATGGCCAGCGTCGCGCTGTCGTCGTTCTCGAAATCGGGCAGGTGGTCACGCAACTGATCCAGCTCGCCCTGGCAGATCCCGGTGAACGCCAGCGGGAAGAACACCAGCAGCACGTTCTTGGCGTTCCGGTAGGAGCTCAGCGTGACTCGCTGCTGGTTCTGGTCGCGCAAAGTGAAATCCGGGGCGGGGGTGCCGACGGACAGCATCAACGCTTCCCGGCCCGGGATTTGGGCTGTACCAACCGGCTGGCGCTCCAGTCGCCCAGGTTCACCGACGAGGTCGGCATCAAACCGGCGGTGGGTGCGGCCTCGGCGATTTCGGCGGGCAGAACGTGGCCCGGCTTGCCGGTCTTCGGGGTCAGCACCCAGATCACGCCGTCTTCGGCCAGCGCAGTGATCGCGTCCATCAGGGTGTCCACCAGGTCGCCGTCACCGTCTCGCCACCACAGCAGTACGACGTCGACCACCTCGTCGGTGTCCTCGTCGAGTAGGTCGCTGCCGCAGGCTTCCTCGACCGCAGCGCGGATCTCGTCGTCGGTGTCTTCGTCCCAGCCCCACTCCTGGACAACATGGTCGGGTTGGATGCCCAGTTTGCGAGCGTAGCTCGGGGCGTGATCCGCCGCGACCACCGTGGAGCCTCCTTCAACGTCCGAACGCTGTGCGATTCGCGATTATCGTCGCACAGCCAGAACTCGGTCCATACTTCCGCATCATCAGGTTGCCAGGCACAGTTTTACTGCGTTCTTTTTCGTGTCGTTGAGCTGATCGACCCGTTTGTTGAATTCCGACGTCCCCGCGTGCGTCCCAATGGCGTTGGCCACGGCGCGGGCGGCGTCGATGTAGGCGTTGAACGCGTCCTTGATCTGCTGCGACATCGCGTCGCTGAAGCTGTTGCCCACCGTGGTGGCGCTGTCGTTGAGGGCGTCGATGGCCGGGCCCTCGGTCGGTCCGGTGCCCCGGCCCGCGTTGAACGCCTTGACGAATTCGTTGGTCTTGTCGATCGCGTTCTTGCTGGTGGTGATCAGCGTGGCGCAGGCGGTGCGGACGGCCTTGGTGGTCAGCGATTGCTGCCGCTGCGATTCGCGGACGCTCGACGTCGCCGACGACGCGGACACCGACGCCGACACCGACTGCCGATAGGCCGGAGCCACCTTGGTGTCGGGCGTTGCCGTGCCGTTGGTGACGGAGGTGCATCCGACGATGCCCATCAACGCCACCGCGAGACACCCGAGGGCCAAAGCCCCGCGCCGGGGGAAGTCCCCCACCTGCGTCTGAGGGACGGCACGCCACCGGATGAGCACAAGCCAGACGTTACCGGGTGACCCCGCCGCTTGCCCCAGACCCGCCGAGTTGGTGTTCGCCGGCTGACGCCGAGCCGGCTACCCGACGTCGGCTATCCGCGCGCAACGCCGGTGCGGCACGATGGTGGGCAGGGTGCGACCCACCCGTTACGGCACACATTCCGCCAACAACAGGAGTAGTGCGTTGACAACTGAGTTCGTGCGCCACGATCTGGCCACAAACCCCAACGGCGCAACCGAACCCGACCGGGTTCGGGTGATCCGCGAGGGGGTGGCCTCCTACCTCCCCGACATCGATCCCGAAGAGACGTCGGAGTGGCTGGAGTCCTTCGATGAACTGCTGGAGCGCTCCGGCCCGTCGCGGGCGCGCTACCTGATGCTGCGATTGCTGGAGCGGGCCGGCGAGCAGCGAGTCGCCATCCCGTCGCTGACCTCCACCGACTACGTCAACACCATCCCGACCGAGCTGGAGCCGTGGTTTCCCGGCGACGAGGACGTCGAGCGGCGCTACCGAGCGTGGATCCGGTGGAACGCCGCCATCATGGTGCACCGCGCCCAGCGCCCGGGAGTCGGTGTGGGCGGCCACATTTCGACCTACGCCTCGTCCGCGGCGCTCTACGAGGTCGGCTTCAACCACTTCTTCCGCGGCAAATCGCACCCCGGCGGCGGCGACCAGGTGTTCATCCAGGGCCACGCCTCCCCCGGCATCTACGCGCGCGCCTTCCTGGAGGGCCGACTCACCGCCGACCGGATGGACGGCTTCCGGCAGGAGCACAGCCACGCCGGCGGCGGACTGCCCTCCTACCCGCACCCGCGGCTGATGCCCGACTTCTGGGAATTCCCGACTGTGTCGATGGGTCTGGGCCCGCTCAACGCCATCTACCAGGCGCGGTTCAACCATTACCTGCACGACCGCGGCATCAAGGACACTTCCGACCAGCACGTGTGGTGCTTTCTGGGTGACGGCGAGATGGACGAGCCCGAAAGCCGCGGCCTGGCGCACGTCGCGGCGCTGGAGGGCCTGGACAACCTGACGTTCGTCGTCAACTGCAACCTGCAGCGCCTCGACGGCCCGGTGCGCGGCAACGGCAAGATCATCCAGGAGCTGGAGTCGTTCTTCCGCGGCGCCGGCTGGAACGTCATCAAGGTGGTCTGGGGCCGCGAATGGGACGCCCTGCTGCACGCCGACCGCGACGGCGCGCTGGTGAACCTGATGAACACCACTCCGGACGGGGACTACCAGACGTACAAGGCCAACGACGGCGCCTACGTGCGCGACCACTTCTTCGGCCGCGACCCGCGCACCAAGGCGCTCGTGGAGAACATGAGCGATTCCGAAATCTGGAACCTCAAGCGCGGCGGCCACGACTATCGCAAGGTCTACGCCGCCTATCGCGCCGCCGTCGACCACAAGGGTCAGCCCACGGTGATCCTGGCCAAGACCATCAAGGGCTATTCGCTGGGAGCGCATTTCCAGGGCCGCAACGCCACGCACCAGATGAAAAAGCTTGCGCTGCAAGACCTTAAGGACTTCCGCGACGCGATCCGGATTCCGATCAGCGACGCGCAGCTCGAAGAGGACCCCTACCTGCCGCCCTACTACCACCCCGGCTCGGACGCCGAGGAGATCCGCTA
The DNA here is from genome assembly GCF_001673615.1 of Mycobacterium sp. 1245499.0. Taxonomy (NCBI): domain Bacteria; kingdom Bacillati; phylum Actinomycetota; class Actinomycetes; order Mycobacteriales; family Mycobacteriaceae; genus Mycobacterium; species Mycobacterium sp. 1245499.0. Next base: position 6,414 of record NZ_LZMG01000154.1, on the reverse strand, counting down.
CATGGTCGACCGCCGGCGCACCCTCGGCGGGTTCTTGCCCGAGCGGCGGACGAAGGCCAAGGCGTTGCGGCTGCCCGGGCGCGAGACCTACGCCGCGCTGAAGAAGGGATCGGGTACCCAGGAGGTCGCCACCACCATGGCGACGGTGCGGACCTTCAAAGAAGTGTTGCGGGACAAAGAAGTTGGGCCGCGGATCGTGCCGATCATTCCCGACGAGGCGCGCACCTTCGGCATGGACTCGTGGTTCCCGTCGCTGAAGATCTACAACCGCAACGGCCAGCTGTACACCGCCGTGGACGCCGAGCTGATGCTGGCCTACAAGGAAAGCGAAGCCGGGCACATCCTGCACGAGGGCATCAACGAAGCCGGGTCGGTGGGGTCGTTCATCGCGGCGGGCACGTCGTATGCCACCCACAACGAGCCGATGATCCCGATCTACATCTTCTATTCGATGTTCGGCTTCCAGCGCACCGGCGACGGATTATGGGCCGCCGCAGACCAAATGGCACGCGGGTTCTTGCTCGGAGCCACCGCGGGGCGCACCACGCTGACCGGCGAAGGGCTGCAACACGCCGACGGCCACTCGCTGCTGCTGGCCAGTACCAACCCCGCGGTGGTCGCCTACGACCCGGCCTTCGCCTACGAAATCGCTTACATCGTGGAAAGCGGGCTGGCGCGGATGTTCGGGGAGAACCCGGAGGACGTGTTCTTCTACATCACCATCTACAACGAGCCGTACGTGCAGCCGCCCGAGCCGGAGAACTTCGATCCCGAGGGCGTCTTGCGGGGCCTCTACCGCTACCACGTCGCCACCGAACAGCGGGCCAACAAGGCGCAGATCCTGGCATCGGGGGTGGCGATGCCCTCGGCGCTGAAGGCGGCCGAGATGCTGGCCGCGGAGTGGGACGTCGCCGCCGACGTGTGGTCGGTGACCAGCTGGGGCGAGCTGAACCGCGACGGCGTGGCCGTCGACAGGGCGAGGCTGCGCCACCCGGACCGGCCGGCCGGTGTCCCGTACGTCACCCAGGCCCTGTCGAACATCAGCGGTCCGGTGGTCGCCGTCTCGGACTGGATGCGGGCCGTCCCCGAGCAGATCCGGCCCTGGGTGCCGGGCACCTTCGTCACCCTGGGCACCGACGGGTTCGGCTTCTCCGACACCCGGCCGGCGGCGCGGCGGTACTTCAACACCGACGCCGAGTCGCAGGTGGTCGCGGTGCTCGAGGCGCTGGCGCGCGACGGCGAGATCGACCCCTCGGTGCCGGTCGCGGCCGCCCGCCAGTACAAGATCGACGACGTGCAGGCGGCCCCGGAGCAGACGTCCGACCCCGGGGTGGCCTGAACCCGGGTCTGCGCACGGCGTGGCCCGCGTCGAGCGTGAAGGTAGTTTCACGTTGGGCGCCGAGCGTGAAGGTAGTTTCACGCTCGACGCCCCACCGGCCGCTCAGGCCAACACATGAGGCGTCCTTAAGAACGCCACGCCCCGCCTTTGGCGGAAACTTCCAGAAAAGTCGCGTAGGTTTTAGGGGTGAATGACAACCCCTTCGCCGGTCCGTTCGCCAAGCAGCCCCGATCGCCGCTGGAGTTGCTCGACACGGTGCCGGAGTCGGTACTGCGGCGGCTGAAGCAGTACTCCGGCCGGCTGGCCACCGAGGCGGTCTCGGTCATGGGCGATCGGTTGCCGTTCTTCGCCGACCTTGAAGCATCGCAGCGGGCCAGCATGGCGCTGGTGGTGCAGACGGCGATCAACAACTTCGCCGAGTGGATGCAAGACCCGCACAGCAACGTCAGCCACACCGCGCAGGCCTTCGAACTGGTGCCCCAGGACCTCGCCCGCCGCATCGCGTTGCGCCACAGCGTCGACATGGCGCGCGTGACCATGGACTTCTTCGAGGAGGTCGTCCCGCTGCTGGCCCGCTCCGAAGAGCAGCTGACGGCGCTGACGGTCGGCATCCTGAAGTACAGCCGCGACCTGGCGTTCACGGCCGCGACCGCCTATGCGAACGCGGCCGAGGCGCGCGGGGCGTGGGACAGCCGGATGGAGGCCAGCGTCGTCGACGCGGTGGTCCGCGGCGACACGGGTCCGGAGCTGCTGTCCCGCGCCGCGGCGCTGAACTGGGACACCACCGCGCCGGCGACGGTCGTGGTCGGCACCCCGGCCCCCGGGCGCGACGGATCCACCGGTCCCGACGACAGCGAACGGGCCAGCCAGCGCGTCCGCGACATCGCCGCACAGCATGGGCGCGCGGCCCTCACCGACGTGCATGGCACCTGGCTGGTCGCGATCGTGTCCGGCCAATTGTCGCCGACCGACAAATTCCTCGGCGATCTGCTGGTGGCGTTCGCCGACGGCCCGGTGGTCGTCGGGCCCACCGCGCCGATGCTGACGGCTGCCTATCACAGCGCCAGCGAGGCGATCTCCGGCATGAACGCCGTCGGTGGCTGGCGCGGCGCGCCACGTCCCGTGCCGGCGCGCGAACTGCTGCCCGAACGCGCCCTGATGGGCGATGCGTCGGCCATCGTGGCGCTGCACACCGACGTGATGGGCCCGCTCGCCGACGCGGGTCCGACGCTGATCGAAACTCTTGACGCTTACTTAGATTGTGGCGGCGCGATTGAGGCGTGTGCCAGAAAGTTGTTCGTTCATCCAAACACCGTGCGCTACCGGCTCAAGCGGATCACCGACTTCACCGGTCGCGATCCCATGCAGCCCCGTGATGCATATGTGCTGCGAGTGGCGGCGACGGTCGGCCAGCTCAACTACCCGGCCCAACCCCCCAGCGCCGCCACCAACGCCATGCCTGCGGTTCCGCTGCCGGTGAAAGCGGCGGTGGCGGGGCAATTCGGAAGATAGTGACCCAGGCAACAGGTCGCGGCACGATATCAAACCCGTAGCTTACGGAGCCGTTTTGTAGGGAGTACACAAAAACCTAAGACGAGGTTCATAATCTGTTACACCCGCCAAAACCGTTTCCACAGTGTTCTCTTAAACACGTGATTGCATTGCTTGCGCCCGGACAGGGTTCGCAGACCGAGGGGATGCTCTCGCCATGGCTGGAGCTCGCCGGCGCCGCTGACCAGTTGGCGCTGTGGTCCAAGGCCAGTGGCCTCGACCTCGTGCGCCTGGGCACCACCGCATCGACCGAAGAGATCACCGACACCGCGGTCACCCAGCCGCTGGTCGTGGCCGCCACGCTGCTGGCCCACCAGGAGCTGGCCAGGCGCGGCCTGTTGTCGGACGCGGAACTGGTCGTCGCCGGCCACTCCGTCGGGGAGATCGCCGCCTACGCGATCGCCGGCGTGATCGCCGCCGACGACGCCGTCGCGCTGGCCGCCACCCGCGGCGCCGAGATGGCCAAGGCTTGCGCCGTCGAGCCGACCGGCATGTCCGCGGTGCTCGGTGGCGACGAGAGCGAGGTGCTGGCCCGCCTCGAGCAGCTCGACCTCTTCCCCGCCAACCGCAACGCCACCGGACAGATCGTCGCCGCAGGCCCGCTGACCGCGCTGGAGAAGCTGGCCGAGGACCCGCCGGAAAAGGCCCGGGTGCGCGCGCTCGGGGTGGCCGGGGCGTTCCACACCAAGTACATGGCGTCGGCGCTCGACGGCTACGCCGCCGCGGCGGCCGCCGTCCAGACGTCCGAGCCCACCGCCATGCTGCTGTCCAACCGCGACGGTAAGCCGGTCGCCTCGGCGGCCGCGGCGATGGAGGCGCTGGTCTCTCAGCTGACCCAGCCGGTGCGTTGGGATCTGTGCACCGCGACGCTGCGTGACCTGGAAGTCACTGCGGCCGTGGAGTTCCCGCCCGCGGGCACGCTCACCGGTATCGCCAAACGAGAACTTCGGGGGGTTACGGCACGTGCCGTCAAGTCGCCCGCAGACCTGGACGCTTTGGCCGAGCTCTAAAGCCAGCTCGGCCAGTTGCACAACCAGTACAACCGCATATCACGTCAATTCGACTAACACACAACACATTACGAAGGGAAGAAAGCTGTGGCTGTCAGCCAGGAAGAAATCATCGCCGGTATCGCCGAGATCATCGAAGAGGTGACCGGTATCGAGCCCTCCGAGGTCACCCCGGAGAAGTCGTTCGTCGACGACTTGGACATCGACTCGCTGTCGATGGTCGAGATCGCCGTGCAGACCGAGGACAAGTACGGCGTCAAGATCCCCGACGAGGACCTCGCCGGTCTGCGCACCGTTGGTGACGTCGTCTCCTACATCCAGAAGCTCGAGGAAGAGAACCCCGAGGCTGCCGAGGCGCTGCGCGCCAAGCTGGAGACCGAGAACCCCGAGGCGGTCGCCAACGTCAAGTCGAGGCTGGAAGCGGACAGCAAGTGAGCAAGCCTTCCACTGCTAATGGCGGTTACCCCAACGTTGTGGTAACCGCCGTCACGGCGACGACGTCGATCGCGCCGGACATCGAGAGCACGTGGAAGGGTTTGTTGGCCGGCGAAAGCGGCATCCACGTCCTCGAAGACGAGTTCATCACCAAGTGGGACCTGCCCGTCAAGATCGGTGGCCACCTCAAGGAGCCCATCGACGAGCACATGAGCAGGCTCGACTTGCGGCGCATGTCCTACGTCCAGCGGCTGGCGAAGTTGCTCAGCACTCAGCTGTGGGAGTCGGCCGGCAGCCCGGAGGTCGACCCCGACCGGTTCTCGGTCGTGGTCGGCACCGGTCTCGGTGGCGCCGAAAGGATCGTGGAGAGCTACGACCTGATGAACGAGGGCGGCCCCCGCAAGGTGTCGCCGCTCGCCGTTCAGATGATCATGCCCAACGGCGCCGCGGCGGTGGTGGGCCTGCAGCTGGGCGCCCGCGCCGGGGTGATCACCCCGGTGTCGGCGTGCTCGTCGGGCTCGGAGGCGATCGCGCACGCGTGGCGCCAGATCGCAATGGGTGACGCCGATTTCGCCGTCTGCGGCGGGGTCGAGGGTCCCATCGAGGCGCTGCCGATCGCGGCGTTCTCCATGATGCGGGCCATGTCCACTCGCAACGACGAGCCCGAGCGCGCATCGCGGCCGTTCGATAAGGACCGCGACGGCTTCGTGTTCGGCGAGGCCGGGGCCCTGATGATCATCGAGACCGAGGAACACGCCAAGGCCCGCGGCGCCAAGCCGCTGGCCCGGTTGCTGGGCGCCGGCATCACCTCGGACGCGTTCCACATGGTGGCGCCCGCGGCTGACGGCGTGCGCGCCGGCCGGGCAATGCAACGGTCGCTCGAGTTGGCGGGGTTGTCCCCCAAGGACATCGACCACGTCAACGCGCACGGGACGGCAACGCCCATCGGCGACACCGCCGAGGCGAACGCCATCCGGGTCGCCGGCTGCGAGCAAGCGGCGGTGTACGCACCGAAGTCGGCCCTGGGGCACTCCATCGGTGCCGTCGGGGCTCTGGAATCTGTCCTCACGGTATTGAGCCTTCGGGACGGCGTGATACCGCCAACACTCAACTACGAAACACCCGATCCCGAAATCGATCTGGATGTTGTCGCGGGCGAACCTCGCTACGGCGATTTCCAATACGCGATCAACAACTCGTTCGGGTTCGGTGGTCACAACGTGGCACTCGCCTTCGGGCGGTACTGAGTACTACGTCCGGCGACGACGCGGGCCGCAGCAGGCCCGCGGAGGAGCCGGACAGCATGGAAGGAACGTTCGCAAGACCCATGACAGAGCTGGTTACCGGGAAAACGCTCCCGAACGTGGTCGTCACTGGCGTCGCCATGACGACCGCGTTGGCTACTGACGCCGAGAACACCTGGAAGCTGTTGCTGGACAGCCAAAGCGGTATCCGCAAACTCGAGGATCCATTCGTCGAGGAGTTCGACCTGCCGGTGCGCATCGGCGGACACCTGTTGGAAGAATTCGATAGCCAAATGACCCGTATCGAGCTGCGTCGGACGGGTTATCTGCAGCGGATGTCCACCATTCTGGGCCGGCGGGTCTGGGAGAACGCTGGCTCTCCCGAGGTCGATCCCAACCGGCTGATGGTCTCCATCGGCACCGGCCTGGGATCGTCGGAAGAGATGGTCTTCAGCTACGACGACATGCGCGCTCGCGGCATGAAGGCCGTCTCTCCGCTCGGGGTGCAGAAGTACATGCCCAACGGCGCCTCGGCGGCGGTGGGCCTGGAGCGCCAGGCCAAGGCCGGGGTGATCACGCCGGTGTCGGCGTGCGCGTCGGGTTCCGAGGGGATCGCGCAGGCCTGGCGCAACATCGTCTTCGGTGAGGCCGACATCGCCATCTGCGGTGGCGTGGAAACCCGTATCGAGGCGGTGCCGATCGCGGCGTTCGCCCAGATGCGCATCGTGATGTCGACCAAGAACGACGACCCGGTGGGAGCCTGTCGCCCGTTCGACCGCGACCGCACCGGATTCGTCTTCGGCGAGGCCGGCGCGCTGATGGTCATCGAAACCGA
>NZ_LZMG01000153.1:0-41883 GCF_001673615.1 Mycobacterium sp. 1245499.0 | reverse complement strand
TCGTCGGTGATATCGAGGAATCGCGCGTAGGTCGACCCGCCGACATTGTTGACCAGAATGTCGATGCGACCGAGGCGCTCCATGGCCGTGCTGACGACCCGCTCTGAATCCGGACGACTCATCGCGTCCGCGACGAGCGCCAGCCCCTTGCCGCCGGCGGCCTCGATACCCGCAATCGTGCCAACGACATCCGCCTCGGTCCGCGCGGTCCCGACCACGGTGGCGCCCGCCTCCGCCAGCACCCGGGCGATGCCCGCACCCACACCCTTGCCGGCTCCGGTGACGATCGCGACCTGTCCGTCCAGCCTGAACTGCTCCAACGCCATGCCGGCTCCTCCGATGTGCGGTGTGGTGCGCGTTCAATCTATGAATATTGCTGACTAAAGTCAACGAACTTTGGACGCAGATATCCGCCGTGGCGGGTGGCGCTCGACAATGACACGTTGTGCAAGCGTTTTTGGTCGACACACGGCATACTGGTCGGGGTTAGCCTCGAAATCCTGGCATGAGTCAGGTCAACCGTGAGGGAAGCAATGGCTGTGACGGACCGGCTGTCGGCACGAGAAGCTAAGCGCCTGCAGACGCGGGAGCGATTGATGGGCGCCGCAATCGGCGAGTTCGCCCGCGCCGGGATGGCCGAGGCCGACGTGGGGGCCATTGTGGCCGCGGCCGGCGTGGCCCACGGGACTTTCTTCTTCCACTTCCCCACCAAAGAGCATGTGCTGCTGGAGCTGGAGCGCCGCGAAGAGGACCGAATCGCCAAGCAGTTCGCGCAATTCCTGAAGTCGAAGCACGACCTCGCTGCGGCATTGGACGAGGCGGTCCGATTGGTCGTCGGCTTGGAACGCCGCCTGGGCGATCGGCTGTTCAATGACTTTCTCGCGCTGCACTTCTCCCAAACCCGCCCGCAGACCGAAGACGGCAGGGATCACCCGCTGATCGTCTTGGTCGCCGGGGAGATCGCGCAGGCCCAGGAACGCGGCGAGACGGATGCCGAGGTCAATCCGATGAACAGTGCGGTGTTCTTCTTGCTGGGTCTGTACGCGCTGTTGATCACCACCAACCACTGGCCGACTGGCCACACGCTGCTGGAAGACTACGTCGAGAGGACGTTGCGAAGCTTGAAACCCTGACCCGTCGGGTCAGGGCCGTATGACGCCACGCAGCGGCATCAGCCCGAATTCCCGATGGGACATGAACCCCGGCGGGGCGTCGCAGACCGCGGGAATGGCGTTCGCCGGGCCCATCGCGGTCCAGGTGTAGCCGGGCAGCGCGTAGCCCCCACCCGGGTCCTGCGCCCCCTGCAGGATCAGCTCGGTGGACGAGTCGCCCTCGATCACTATGCGGTAGTGGTAATGCTGAGGCCAATCCTCCTGCGGCTCAATAGCATCGAAGGTGTCCATCGTGTATATCTCATGAAAGATCACGAGGGGCTTGCCCTCTACCCACGCCGTCCACTTGTGGTGCTGGCGAGCGACCGTGCCCTTCTTGATCACGCCCTTGAAGCCCGGCATATCGCTGGTCTCTCCCCCTTCGAAGGGAATGTCGCGCGTGGCGTGCCCCAGCTCCACCTCAGTCGTGTATCTCTCGACCGTCTTCCCCATCCCCTCGACAACCATTGCCATGGACTGTGCGAACAATGGCCACGCCTGTCCCAACAGGTTCGGGCCGTCCTCGAACCCGGCCGGGTCGCTGCCCATGCCCATCTCGTGCAGGTACTTCAGCGTGTCTCGACCGAAGTTCACCACCTCGTAGATGTGAATGGTGTCGATTTGACTGACGATTCGGGCCAGCGTCAGCACGAGTAGGTCTCCGGCGAAGCCGGGGTTGACACCACCCGCATGGAACGACGTGCCACCCTCGTGGCAGGCGGCATCGATCTTGTCGATGTCCGCCTTGCTGTGTTCGGTTCGATACCACCAGGCGCCGCCGGAGGCAACGACGTTCTTGCCCCCGCGCAGTAGGCGGCACACCTCATCGGGGTCAGACCACAGCGGCGCATAGAACACGCAATCGGCGTCCAGTGCCTCGATGGCGGCCTTGTCGGTGGTGGCCCGCACCCCCGTCGGCGCCTTGCCGCAGAGCTCACCGGCGTCCTTACCCACCTTCTCCGGACGATTGCACAGCACCCCGACCAGTTCATAGGCAGGGTTGTGCACGAAATGGCGGAGCGCAATCGTGCCGACATTCCCTACGCCCCACTGGATTACGCGATACTTCTTCTCAGCTGGCGGCTTGGGTGTCATCGCTACTCCTTTGCATGCACCGACAGCGCTACACCGGGTGCACCGTTTCCGCCGCCGGCACACGAGGCCACACCGGCTGAGCGCTCGCTGAGCGTAGGCGTCCGGTGAAAGCTGTGTCAACGATTGAGGGCTGACTTATGTCAGTGTTATTCGGCGTGTACCTCACACGCCGGGGTGCCCCGCGACGGGCGGATTGGCTGGTTACGACGCGCTATAGCATCGTGAGAACGGCCGGCGACCTGGTGCACCCTTTGAGATTCATAAAACTCGGCCGCCTATCTTACGCTGACTATAGTCAGCCTGTTATATTGCACAGGCCGATTGGATCAGCAGACGGGGAGGGTTCGTGAATCTGCCGAGGCTGCATCAGCGCAATGCCGGCAGTGAGGCCACCACCGCCGGCTCAAACGGCGCTCCCCCAACGGGTCTGACCATCGACGAACATCTGGAACGGTCGCAACTCGCGCAACGCCAGGCCGACAAATGGCTCATCTCCGGCAGTCTGCTGATCGGCACCGCCGCCCTAGGCGTCTTCGGCTTGCCGCTGTTTCTGTGGGGCGTGCGATTGCTGCGCCGGGCCCAGCGCGATGGCCTCTCCGTTCGACCGATGCTGGTCACGTTGCTCGGCTATCTCGTCATCATCGACGCCGCCATCAACACCGTCGGATGGGCCCTTGACCTGGTGGCGAACCACACCATCCTGGCGCGGGTGATGCTCAACGGGTGGGGCAACATGTTCGACGCCGGCTACTTCTGGCACTACAACGAGCTGTGGGTCGGCGGCGCGGCCGGACCGGGCGAAAAGGCTTTGGAGGTCGGCCTCATCCTGACCGTCTTCACCATGCGCATCGCGGCGGCCATCGGATTTCTACAGATGAAGCGCTGGGGCCATCAGTGGATGGTCGTCACCTGCTGGATGGGCGTGGTCATCTGGATCACCTACGTCTTCAACATGACCATGTTCGCCGACGTGCGCTTCGCCGGCGTCGTGCTGCCGGTCGTCGGCTGGTGGCTCTACGACATCTTCTACATCACCCCGTTCCTCGCCATCCCCTACCTGCACACCGTCAACCGCGAACTCTTCTCCGATTGACATGCTCGAGCCGAAACCCACTACGCCACCGAGGAAGTCACATCATGGGCTATCTATGGGAAATCCTTCGCTATGTCGCCGCCTGGGGCGGCACCGGACTGATCATCTGGTTCTGGTACTGGCTGTTCTCCAACATCGGCACGTTCTGAATCGCGGCCCGGGCAGCCGGAACACGCGGCATTCGGCTCATGGTTGAACATTCCGACGGCCAGGCGATGGCGCTGGAACGGGGTTGCTCCGTCACGGCGGTCGCGCTCAGCGACCAACGGCGCGAGGGCGTGCGGCTGGTCACCGGGGAACGACGCGGCTTCGGCCTGAACGCGGCCCTGAAGTTCGTTCACGTCCCCTACCCCGCCCCCCAACTTTCAGGGCCCGACTGGACACGCCGAACCCTGACATGTGGCGTGGCCCTGCAATGTTCGCCGTCGAAAGAACGCCTCACCGAATATCGCCTCAACGAGCTCTCGGCCCGGGAACTGCGTGCGCTCGCCCTCATCGAGGGCGGCGTCGCAGTAGGCTGGATCGCGTCGCGTTGGCCGGGACTGCTCCCCGAGGTCCGTCGACTACTTCCCGAGGTCCGCGCCGAGGCCGGTGACATGGCCGCCGCGGAAATGCTCAATCGCGCAATCGCATTGGCGGGCACGAGCCAGGAATTGACGATTCACCCACTGTTGGGCTCGTTGCCGCTGGCGTACACGGCGCCGCACGGATTGGCCGACAAGTTGCGACGCAGCTTCGGCAGGATGCCCTGGACCACGACGCAGAAGCGTTTGCCGCGGCCGTACTCCGTTCCGGTCGGCGGCGACGGCGGGGTCCGCAACCCCAACCTGCCGCCGCCGAGCCGGCCGCAGGACAACGATCTCGACGTCACGCCGGAACACCGGCCCGGCATTCCCTACCCCGAATGGAACATGTGGACACAGCGATTCATGCGTGACCACGTCGCCCTGATAGAGCGGGCCGAGCATTCCGACGGCCGGCACGCCCGCCGGCCGGTGCCGGTGGCCGTCGACGTGCGTAAGTGGTTCGAGGAACACACCCACCGCGCGATGACCAACCGCCTCGAAGACGGCTCCGACCTCGACGTCGACCAATACGTCGATCACTACATCGATCTGGCGACCGGCGAGGCGAAGGAGCCGAAGGTGTTCCGTGATCTGCTGCCCAGCAGCCGCGATGTCACCACCGCCTTGCTGCTCGACGGCAGTTCGTCGCTGGGGGTGCACGGCGGCCGCGTGTTCCAGCTGGAGTTGTCCTGTGCCGATGCGCTTTCCCGCGCCATGACGCTGGCACACGAGCGCCACGGCGTCTTCGTATTCACCGGCAACACCCGTCATCGAGTCGAAGTCCGCTGCCTGAAGGACTTCGACGACCGCCGATTCGTACCGCCGAGCGGGCTGGGTTTGTCCACCCGCGGATACACCAGGCTCGGTGCGCCACTTCGCCATCTGACGAGCCGCCTGCTGGCGCAGGCCTCCGAGCGCCGCCTGCTGATCGTCATCGGTGACGGACTGATCTCCGATGAGGGCTATGAGGGCCGGTATGCCTGGGCGGACACCGCCCACGCCGTCGAGGAGGCCAACGAGGCCGGGGTGTCGATGTACTACGTGGGCGTGGGACCGACCCGCGTCGATCCCCTCCCCGAGGTGTTCGGACCCCGCCGGTCGCAACGGATCCGGCGCATCGAGGAGCTACCCCGGGTACTGGCCCATGTCCATCGCGAACTGGTCACGGCATGAACGCGACCCGCTGAGGAAGAGATGACCACCGAAACATATTTCGCCAATGGCAACGAAGTTCAGCTGTTCGAGCAGGCCTTCCTTCGCCACATCCCGGTGATGCTCACCGGCCCAACGGGCTGCGGCAAGACCCGCTTCGTCGAGCACATGGGCTCACTGTTGCAGCGGCCCGTGGTGACCATCAGCTGCCACGACGACCTCACCAGCTCCGATCTCGTCGGCCGCTTCATGGTGACCGGCGGCGACGTCGTCTGGACCGATGGCCCGCTGACCCGGGCGGTCAAGGCCGCCGCGATCTGCTACCTGGACGAGGTCGTCGAGGCGCGCCACGACTCCTTGGCGATCCTGCATTCACTTACCGATCACCGGCGGTCGCTGTATCTCGATCGCGCCGGCGAGGTGGTCAAAGCGCCCGCGCAGTTCATGCTGGTGTGTTCGTACAACCCCGCCTATCGCAGCTCGCTCAAGGAGCTCAAACCGTCGTTCCGCCAGCGGTTCGCGACGCTGGCAATGCACTACTTACCGCCCGACCGGGAGGCCGAGGTAATCGTCGCCGAATCCGGAATTCCGTTGGCTACGGCGAGGCGGCTGGTCGGATGCGCAGTCGCGATCCGCACCGCACACCAAGCCTTCCACTTCGAGCCGCCCTCGACCAGGGTGCTGGTCACCGCTGCCCACCTGATCGCCGCTGGCGCAACGGAATTGGATGCGGCCGACGCGTGCATACTCGCGCCACTGAGCACCGACGGCGCCGTCACCGACGGCCTTCGCGAAGTCGCGGCTGCCAGCCTGGGCGCCGCAGACGCATCGAGCAGTTCTTAGAAAGGAGCAACGGCATGGACAGACAAGAGCAGAAACGCAAGAGGGCGCTCATCGTCTTCCAGATCTTCATCTACGGCTACCTGCTGGCCATGTTCGGCGTCCAGCTGTACATGTCGTTCGCGCGGGGGTGGTGGGACCTGTGAGCCTTGATGCCGCGCAGACGAATTCGGTCGGCCTCGAGGATCATCACGACGAATCGCGCCGGGCTCAGCGGCGTGCCGACAAGTGGATGATCGTCGGCGCCGCCCTGATGGGCATGTGGGCGCCTGGCCTGATCGGGTTCCCCATCTTCATGCGTGGGGTGTGGCTGCAACGCCAAGCCCTGCGCGACGGCCTGTCGGTCCGGCCGATGATCGTGACCCTGATCGGCTATCTCACCCTGATCGACGGCATGCTCAACAGCCTGGGCTGGGCCCTGGACCTGGTCGCCAACCACACGTTGATCAACCGCGTGCTGATGGTCGGCTGGGGCAACATGTTCGACGCCGGCTATTTCTGGCATTACAACGAGCTGTGGATCGGGGGCGCCGCCGGGCCGGGCGAGAAGGCCTACGTGGCGGGCCTGATCCTGACGGTGTTCTCCATGCGGGTGGCCGCCGCGATCGGCTTCTTGCAGATGAAGCGCTGGGGCCACCAGTGGATGGTGGTCACCTGCTGGATGGGCGTGGTGATCTGGTCGGCCTATGTGTTCAACATGACCATGTTCGCCGACGTGCGCTACGCCGGCGTCGTGTTCCCGGTCATCGGCTGGTGGCTCTACGACATCTTCTACATCACCCCGTTCCTCGCGATTCCGTACCTGCACACCGTCAATCGAGAAATCTTCTCCGACTAAAGGAGCCATGCCATGACCGCACCGTCGACCACCGACGACAAAGACCCGGCCGCCGGTCTCGAGCCCGGCACCACGCCGTACTACGCCCGCATGCACAAGTGGATCAAGCGCGCCGTGCTCGTATGCCTGGTGGCGCTGGTGATCGAAGGCGCCTTCACGCTGCCGTTCATGGCGGTCTACTACGGATACCCGACCCTGAGCCTCACCCAGATCTGCAGCGAGCTACTGAAGATCCGGTATTCCAACGACACTTTGGAGTGCAAGTACCCCTACCCGCCGTTCGGGCCGCCCGAGGGCGCCGAGGGCAAAGCCACCGCCCAGGACGTCTGGGGCATCCAGCCGATACCGAAGTATCACCGGCTGGGGTTCCGCGAACTCGTCAAGATCCACAACGACAGGCTGGCCCGGCAAGCCCAGGCGGCGCCGCACCCATGAACGGACTGAACCGTTGATCCATCGGGTCGTTCAGTGGACGACGGGCAACGTCGGCAAGAGCTCGGTCAAGGCCATAGTCGCCAACCCGACGCTCGAGCTCGTCGGCTGTTACGCCTGGTCACCGGATAAGGCCGGATGTGATGTCGGCGAGCTGTGCGGGATCGATCCGCTGAATATCAAGGCCACCAACGATATTGATTCGCTGCTCGCGCTCGAGCCGGACTGTGTGGTCTACAACCCGATGTTCGCGGACGTCGACGAGCTGGTCCGCATCCTCGGCGCGGGCATCAACGTGGTGGGCACCGCCGGGTTCATCACCGGGCACCACCTCGGTGCCGGACGCGAACGCATCGAACGGGCCTGCGCGGACGGCGGATCAACCATCTTCGGCAGCGGCATCAATCCCGGCTTCATCCAACTGTTCGCCATCGTGTCGGCGGGTCTTTCGGACCGGGTGGACAAGGTCTCCATGCTGGAATCGGTTGACACCACGATCTACAACTCGCCCGCGACCGAAATACCCATGGGCTTCGGCTATCCCATCGATCAACCGGACCTGCCGGCCATCACCGAGCAGGGCTCCGGCATCTTCGCCGATGGCGTGCTGTTGATCGCCGATGCGTTGGGCGCCGACCTCGACGACGTGCGCTGCGAGGTCGACTACGCCCAGACCACCGAGGATCTGCACCTGCCCGGGGACTGGACGATCAACAAGGGGTGCGTCGCCGGTGTGGACGTCCGCTGGAAGGGGATCGTCGCCGGCCGGGAGGTCATCGAAATCCGCGGCCGGTGGCGCAAGGGCCAATCGCTGGACCCGGATTGGCCGCTGGACATGGGTTACACGATCGAGGTGCAGGGCCAGCCGACGATCAAGACCACGCTGAGCTTCCTTCCCCCACCGGACTTTGCGGGCCAGACCCTGGACGACTACATCATGTTGGGGCTGACCATCACCGCGATGCCGGCGCTCACCGCGATACCCGCCGTCGTCGCCGCCCCTCCCGGGATCGTCACCTACAACGACCTGCCGCTGCTGCTGCCGCGTGGGGTGCTGCGCGCCGATTCTCGATAGGAAACGCCGATGCCTGAAGAACCCTCGCTCCATCACGTCGTGTTCGCCGTGGCACCGGAACGACATGCCGCCGCGGCACAAATGTTCAGCGATCTGGGATTCGTCTTCGAGCCCCTGCAGCTAACCGAGCTCGGCCTCGACATCCACCTCGACTGGAGTCGGGGCATCGAGTTGATCAGCCCGATCCCGGGATCGACCGGCGAGGTTGCCGTTTCGGTGACGGAGTTCTTGGAGCGCCACGGCGACGGCGTGTTCACCGTGGTGATCGGGGTTCCGGAAGCCGCTGGCGCCGACGCCGTCGCCGAACGCTACGGCGCGACAAGGCGATTCCGACAACACATGGAGGGCGAGGGCACTTACCTCGACGAAAACGACGTGTCGATCCTGGGCCTGCCACTGACGTTCCTGGCGACCAATATTCCGTGATTGGAGACGGTATGGCTGGTTTCGGCGCCGACCGGAGTACGGCCAAAGCGCTACCAGCCGAGCTGATCCGGCCGAAGGAGACACGATGACCGTCGACACCGCAGCACCGAGCGTCTTCGACGCCGACCTCCCGACGCTGCACTACGACATCACGGACACCGTGCACGAGGTCGCCCCGCGCATCCACGAGGTGCGCAGGCGGTCGCCGATAGCCATCGGGCCGCTGGGACCCGAGGTGCTCGGCTACGAACTCGCCCGCGGGATACTTCGCGATCCCCGGTTCGTTTTCCCGCCCGGCATGCACATGACCGCTCGCGGGATAACGTCCGGCCCGCTCTATGAACGGGTCCTCGGCACCATCCTGGGCATGGAAGGCGAGGAACACCGACGGCTGCGCGGTCTGGTGTCCAAGGCCTTCACGCCGCGGGCGTCGGCGCGCATGGAAGACACCATCGACACCGTGATCAACGAGTTGATCGACCAGGTCGCCTCAGATGGCCGAACGGGCCGATGCGATTTCGTCACCGACATCGCCCGGCCGTACCCGATCCCGATCATCTGCGCGCTGTTGGGCGCGCCCCCCGAGGACTGGGAGCAGTTCTCGCTGTGGGCCGAGGACATCTTCAAAATCGTCAGGTTCGACTCCGACCTGGCGAACGAGCAGCACATCGTGATGCGGGCCTGGGATGAGTTCGACGCCTACATCGACGACATGATCACCGAGCGGCGGGGCCGGTTGACCGACGACTTGATCTCCGAACTGATCCGCGCCCAGGATGACGGCGACCGGCTGAGCAACGCGGAGATGCGCATGCTGGCGTTCAGCATTCTCAGCGCCGGCACCGACACCACCCGCAATCAGCTGGCCGCGTGCATGCACGCGCTGTGTGACCATCCCGATCAACTGGCGATGTTGCGCGACGATTCCGGCCTCGCGATGCGAGCCGTCGAGGAATGCATGCGCCACTCGCCGGCGGTCTGCACCACCCTGCGCACCGTCCTGGACGACGTCACGTTCGCGGAATACACGTTTCCGGCGGGCACCTTCATTTCGGTGAATACCTTTGCGGCCAACTGCGATCCAGAGGTCTATCCGCACCCGGACCGGTTCGACATCACCCGCGAGGAGCCGCCGCCCATTTTGACGTTCGGCGGCGGCGCCCATTATTGCCTGGGCGCCAATCTCGCCCGAACCGAACTCGCCGGGGCCCTCAAAGTCATCGCCCGGCGCATGACCAATCCGCGCCGCGTGGCAACGGCACGCTGGAAACCGATGCTGGGATTGAGCGGGCCGGTGGAGCTGGAGATGGAGTTCGATTAGCTCAGCGCGTCGTCCGCGGCCAGCTCGAGCACACGGATCTCGCCGGTGGCTCCGTCGACCTCCACCATGGCTCCCTGCGGCAGTGCCTTGGTGGCGCCCTGGACGTCGACGACACACGGAAACCCGAATTCGCGGGCCACCACCGCGGCGTGCGACATCGGACCGCCGAGTTCGGTCACGACGGCGGCGGCGTAGCAGAACGCCGCGGTGTACCCGACGTCGGTGACCTCTGCGACAAGGATCTCACCGGGTTGCAGGTCGTCGATGGTCTCGGGCCGCACGATCCGCACCCGGCCGCGCACCCGTCCCCCGCAAACGCCGACGCCACGCAACGTGTCCCCGCTGGCCAGCGCGTCCGATGAGGTCGCGGTCGGCTGCCAGCTTCCGCTGAAGACGGTCGGCGGCGCCACCGCGACCAGCCGACGTTGTTCGGCCCGGCGCCGGGCCACCAGCGCGCCGACATCCGCGGGGAGCGCGTCGAGTTCGTCGACGAGCAGATAGAAGACGTCGTCGGCGGCGGTGAACACCCCGGCCTCGACCGCCCGACGTCCATATTCGCGAAGCAGCGTGCGTAGCACCCAGTTGGCCCGCACCACCTTGTCGCGGCGGACCTCACGGTCGCGCAGTTGCTGGGTGGCCAGAGCCGCAACGGGCTTGGCGTGCAACGGGATTCGGGACCGCTGCGGCTGCGGCGCGGACGGCGCGCTCATCGCCCTGCTCACCATCCGCACGAGCAACTCGGGATCGTCGGCGTAGCTGGTGGACAGCATCTCGAGCTCGGCCGGACCACGGTGGCCGATGAGCGCCAGCTCGTCGCGCAGGGCGGCATGGAATTCCGGCGCCTCGACGGCAAGCTTGTCCAGCCGGTCGCCCGGTTCGGCCAGCAGCGCCGTGACTTTCGGATCGCGCTGCGCGGCGACCACCAACCGCTTCATCGCCTCGACCGAACGCGCGCTGACCAATTCCGGTCCGCCGGGCGCCGCGATCTCGCGCCCGCACAAACCACGCAGCAGCACGTTGAACGCCGCGCACAGCAGGAACGAGCCTGCCGCCAGCACCCAGCCGTGCACCACCTGGTCACGCGCCAGTGAAATCAGGCTCAGCAGCCGACGATCATCGAGCCCGGCGAGGTCGCCGCCGGCCAGGCGTTCCAGGCGATCGACGTCGGCGACGAACTCACGGGTGTCCAGCGGCGCGCCGGCGGACAGGCCGATCAGGTTGACGCCGAACACCCCGATGTTGCGGATGGTCCGGAGTTGCCTGCGAATTCGGCCGGTGTCGGAGTGCGGATGCTCCTCACTGAAGATCGGCAGGGCGGCCATGCTGGGGCCGAAGAACCCGCTGTTGCTGACCACCGTCGTGGGCTTGACGAAAGGCACCGTCTCGGCCATGAAGTGCGCGGTCGTGATGGCGCCGTAGAGCCGGTGGGCGAACACCGCGACCATGCGCATCGCGATTTCGCGCTGGATCGTCCCGCCGGGCCGCAACCGCTCGGCGACGCACACGGCGCTGGCCCGCAGTCCGCGAACCGTCGCCGACGCCGACGCCGGCGAAAACGGGCCGGGCAGCGCCTCAGACAAATTCGTGGCCAAGAAGGTGGGAAAACGGGGGTCGATCGGCGTGTCGAATTCCCCGTTATCCCCCGCTGCGCCCGCCCAAATGGGCTTGACGCCGTCGCCGCTCGGCGCGTCCACCGACGGGAGGTCCTGGATGTTGGCCAGCCGCCACGGCAGCGCAATCACCCGGGCGCCCACGGTCACCCGGCCGCGCACCGCCAGCGCGAAGTCCTGGACGCATTCGCCCGATTTCCACGCCGGCCGGAA
Source organism: Mycobacterium sp. 1245499.0 (assembly GCF_001673615.1). NCBI lineage: Bacteria > Bacillati > Actinomycetota > Actinomycetes > Mycobacteriales > Mycobacteriaceae > Mycobacterium > Mycobacterium sp. 1245499.0. The sequence continues at coordinate 30,071 of NZ_LZMG01000153.1, read as the reverse complement.
TGACCATTCGCTTGTCAGCCGCGAGGTGTCCATGAGCGGGGTCCCCCGCACCAGTCGCAGCTCAGCGGGCTCGAGGCCCAGGCGCACGACCGGCCGGTGCAGCGCGGCGGCGAGTTGCCGGAAGGTCAGGTCGCCCGATGCGGCGAGATTCACCGGCCCGCCCGGGGTTTCGGCATCGACGATCGCACGGTTGAACAGCCGGAGCGCGTCGTCGAGGTGGACCACCTGCATACCGCGATCGGCCGACCGGTGCGGGAACGCCGGTAATGCCAGCAGGCGGCGCACCCAGTTGTCGACGCTTCGCCCCAGGATCAGCGCGGAACGGATCGCGACCCATTCCGCGCCCGATTCCGCGAGCAGTTGTTCCACTTCGGCCTTGAGTCGGCCCTCGGCGCTGACCGGGGCCGTGGCGTCGTCTTCGGCCTTCGGTCCTTCTCCCCCGCCGTACACATGGGCCGACGACGCGAAAACGATCCGCCTGGAACCGGTCTCGGCCATCGCGTCGAGCACGTTGCGGGTGCCACCGATGTTGACCTGGTCGTCGTGTCCGGAACCTCTCGCCCACGCGAAGTGGGCGACGACGTCCGCGCCGGCCAGGGCGCGTCGGACCGCGTCGGCGTCGCGGATATCGGCCGCCACGAAATCCGCTGCGCTCGGCCAGCTTTCGGGGCGGTGACGGGCGATCCCTGCGACGTCGTGGCCCTGGCTGAGCAGCCGAGTGGCGAGGCCGCGGCCGAGCACGCCGCTGGCCCCCGTGACCGCGATTCTCACGTCATGCCTACTCGTCGTCGTCGCGCAATGCCGCGTTGACCAGAGCGTCGAGGTCCATGTCCGCGATGTCCTTTTCGGTGGTCACCGTGGCGGCCTGCGCGGCGCCCTCGGCCTCGCTCGCCAACGCCAGCAGCAGCTCCAGCACACCGGCCTGCCGAAGGCGCTTGACCGGAATGGACCCCACGACGCGTTGAATCTCGGCTTCGCCCGGCGCGGCCGCCGCCGCGGGTTGGTCCGACGATCCGAGTAATTCGCGGTACATGTAGCCGGCCAGCGCGGCGGAGTTCGGGTAGTCGAAGATCAGCGTCGGTGAAAGCGCCAGCCCGGTCGCGGCTTTGAGCCGGTTGCGCATCTCCACGGCGGTCAACGAGTCGAAACCGAGTTCCTGGAACGCCCGGTCCGGATGGATTGCCTCCGGGCTGGAGCTGCCCAGCACGGTGGCGATGTTGGCCCGCACCAGATCCAGCAGGATCGCCTGCTGCTCGTCCTCGGGAAGACCTTCAAGGCGTTGCAGCAGAGCAGATTTCGACTTGGCGGCGGCCAACGAGTCATCGACCTGACGCCGCGTCGGGGCGTTGATCAGATCGACGAACATCGGTGGCAAGGTGCCGCCATCGAACTTCACCCGCAACGCCGCGAGGTCGATGTGGGCGGGCAGCATGAACGGCTCGTCGACGATGAGCGCGGTGTCCATCAGCTCCAGCGCCTGGTCCGACGACATGGCGACGATCCCGTCACGCCCGAACCGCGCGCGGTCGGCCGCACCCAGGCCACCGGTCATGGCGCTGGCCTGATCCCACAGACCCCAGCCCAGCGAGATCGCCGGCAGCCCGTGCGCCCGCCGGTGGGCGGCCAACCCGTCCAGGAACGAGTTGCCGGCCGCGTAGTTGGCCTGCCCCGACGCGCCCGCGAGCCCCGCGATCGACGAAAACATCACGAAGGCAGCGACGTCCAGGTCGCGGGTCAACTCGTGCAGGTTCCAGGCCGCGTCGACCTTGGACCGCAACACCGACTCGATCCGGTCGGGGGTCAGCGACGTCACGACCGCGTCGTGCAGGACGCCGGCGGCATGGATCACCCCGGTCAGCGGGTGCTGCATCGGGATTTCGGCGATCACCTTGGCCAGGGCCTCGCGATCGGCGGCATCGCAGGCCACCGTCTCCACGTGCGCACCGGCCGCGCTCAACTCGGCGACCAGCTCCGCGGCGCCCGGTGCGTCCAGGCCGCGGCGGCTGACCAGCACCAGATTCCGCGCACCGTGACGGGTCACCACGTGTCGCGCGACCGCCGAACCGGCCATGCCGGTGGCGCCGGTGATCAGCACCGTGCCGGCCGTCCACGCGTCCGGCATCGTCATCACGACCTTGCCGACATGGCGGGCCTGACTCAGGTAGCGCAGCGCGGCGGGCGCGCGTCGCACGTCAAACCTGGTGACCGGCAACGGCCGTAGCACATCCTCGCCGAACATGGCCGCCAGCTCGTCGAGCATCTGGGCGATGCGATCCGGCCCCGCCTCGAACAGGTCGAAGGCGCGGTAGCGCACCCCCGGGTGGTCTCGGGCGACGACCTCGGGGTCACGGATGTCGGTCTTGCCCATCTCCAAGAAGACCCCGCCGGGCTTCATCAAGCGCAGGGACGCGTCGACGAAATCACCGGACAGCGAGTCCAGGACGATATCCATGCCGGCCATGCCGGTGACCGCGCGGAACTTCTCCTCGAATTCCAGGCTGCGCGAGTCGGCGATGTGATCGTCGTCAAAGCCCATGTCGCGCAACGTGTCCCACTTGCCGCGGCTGGCGGTCGCGAACACTTCCAGGCCGATGTGCCGGGCCAGTTGCACCGCGGCCATGCCGACCCCACCGGCGGCGGCGTGCACCAACACCCGCTGACCGGGCTTGGCGCCGGCCAGGTCCACCAGCGCGTAGTTCGCCGTGGCGAACACCACCGACGCCGTCGCGGCGGCGGTGTGTGACCAGCCGGGCGGCACCTTGACGAGCAGGCGCTGGTCGGTCTTGGCGATGGTCCCGGTTCCGTCGGGGAACAGCCCCATGACGCAGTCGCCGACGGCGAAACGCCCGTCGGGCGCGGCGGTTTCGATCACCACACCGGACGCCTCGATGCCCATGATGGCCTCGGGGTCGGGATAGAGGCCCAGCGCGATCATGACGTCACGGAAGTTGGCCGCGATGGCCGACAGCGCGACGCGCACCTGACCAGGACCCAACGGCGCGTCGGCGTCGGGAATGCGCTCTATCCGCAGATTTTCGATGGTGCCGTAGCTGCTCATGCCGAGTCGCCACGGTCCCTCGTCCGGGGGCAGCAGCAGGCCGCCGACGGCGCGACTGCCGAGCACTCGGGCGGTGTAGACCGCGCCGTTGCGCAGTATCGCCTGCGGCTCGCCGAGCGCCAGCACCGCTGCTATCGCGTCGGAGTCCAGCGGGGCGTCCGTGTCGACGAGCACGATTCGTCCAGGGTGCTCGGTCTGCGCCGACCGCACCAGCCCCCAGACCGCCGCGCCGGCCAGATCGGTGACGTCCTCCCCCGGCAGCGTCATCGCGCCCCGGGTCGCCACAACCAGGGTGCCCGCGCCCTCGCGGGACAACCACGACTGCAGCACGGGCAGCACCGCGCGCGTCGCCGCGTACACCTCGGTGATCACGTCGCCGGACACCGGTGCCGATTCGAACAGCACCGCCGAGCGCTCGGCCGAAGGGTCACCCAATTCCTCTGCGCCCCAAGCGGACACCGACACCGGCTGCGTCGCCGAATGCGGTTGAGCCGACCAGATGACCTCGAAGAGCCGGTCCGGTCCCGAATTCGACACGGCGGCCAGCAACTGCTTGTCGGTGACCGGGCGGGCCACCATCGACGCCACCGAGAGCACCGGAAGCCCCAGCCCGTCGGCCAATTCGATCGACACCGCCGACGAACTCACCGGTACGATCCGCGCGCGGACCGCCCCCGCGCCCGCGGCGTGCAACGACACCTGTTGCCAGGAGAACGGGACCAACATCGAGCCCTCGGGCAGTTCGTCGCTGTCGGACGCCAGCATCACCGCGTGCAGCGCCGCGTCGAGCATCGCCGGATGGACGCCGAACCCGGCCGGCGACACCCCGGCGTCGGCGGGCAGCGCCACCTCGGCGAAGACCTCGTCGCCGCGGCGCCACATCGATGTCAGGCCGCGGAACGCCGGCCCGTAGTCGTAACCCCGCTCGGCCAATTGCTCGTATCCGTCGCCGACATCCACCGCGACCGCACCCACCGGCGGCCACGCCGACAGGTCCGCGCCCGGCTGCACCGAACCCGCCCGCAGCACGCCCTCGGCATGCAAGGACCAGCCCGAGCCCGCTTCGGCGCGCGAAAAGACCGACACCGCACGGGCACCCGAGTCGTCCGGGCCGCCGACGACGACCTGGACCGCGACCGATCCGCCGGCGGGCAACACCAGCGGCGCGGCCAGATTGAGCTCATCGACGACGCCGCAGCCCACCTCGTCGCCGGCGCGGATCGCCAACTCGACGAATCCCGCACCGGGGAACAGCACCACACCGCCAACGGCGTGATCGGTCAACCAGCCCTGGGTGCCGGGCGCCAACCGGCCGGTCAGCACCACTCCGCCGGTGGCCGGCAGTTCCACCACCGCGCCCAGCAGGGCGTGTTCGCTGGCCGCCAGGCCCAGGCCCGCGGCGTCGGCCGGGGCGCCGTCGGCGGCAAGCCAAAAGCGGCGCCGGTCAAAGGCATACGTGGGCAGCTCGACCAGGTTGGCTTCGAAACCAGGCCCGCCCAGCGCACCGCGCCAGTCCACGTCCATCCCGGCGACGAATCCCTGCGCAACGGCGTTGACCAGGGCGACCGGCTCCGGTCGATCCTTGCGCAGCGCGGACATCGTGGTCACCTGGGCCGCCGAAGGGTCCAGGGCCAGCGATTCTTCGATGGATGCCGTCAGGCCGCTGCTCGGTCCGACCTCGAGGAAACGGGTCGCCCCGGCCGAGCGCACGAACCGCACGCTGTCGGCGAACCGCACCGCCTCCCGCACGTGCCGCTTCCAGTACGCCGGCGATGCGAAGTCGTCACCGGCCAGCTGACCGGTCACGTTGGACACGATCGGGATGGTCGGCTTACCGACGGCCAATCCGGCCGCGACGGTGCCGAATTCGTCGATCATGGGATCCATCAACGGAGAGTGGAACGCGTGCGAGACCGAGAGCCGATGCACGCGGTGGCCGTCGACGCGGAGCCGGTCCGCGATCGCGATCACCGCGCCTTCGGCGCCCGAAATGACCACCGAGGTCGGCCCGTTGACCGCGGCGATGCCGACGCCGGCTTCTTCGGCGGACGCCAGCAGCGGCCGCACTTCGTCTTCGGTAGCCTGCACCGCGACCATCGCGCCGCCTTCGGGCAGCGCCTGCATGAATCGACCACGGGCCGCGACCAGTACCGCGGCGTTCTCCAACGAGAGCACGCCGGCGACGTGGGCAGCCGCCAGCTCCCCGATCGAGTGGCCCATCACGAAGTCGGGGCGCACACCCCAGGATTCGAGCAGCCGGAACAGCGCGACTTCGACCGCGAACAGCGCGGGTTGCGCGAATTCCGTGCTGTTGAGCAGGTTCTCGTCGTGCCCCCACATCACCTCGCGCAGCGGGCGAAGCAGGTGCCGGTCCAGTTCGGCCACGACGGTGTTGAACGCCTCGGCGAAGACCGGATAGCCGGCGTGCAGTCCCATTCCCATGCCCAGCGTTTGGGACCCCTGGCCCGGGAACACGAAGACCGTCTTGCCTGCGGTCACGGTGCCACGGATGACCGAACCGGCCAGGTCGTCGGCGGCAAGCTCGTCCAGGCCCCCCAGCAACGGGTCGCGATCGCTACCGACGACGACGGCGCGGTGTTCGAAGGCCGACCTGCCGGCCAGCGACCACCCCACATCGGCGATGTCCGCCTCCGGGTGGGCGCGCAGGTGGGTCGCCAACCGGGCGGCCTGAGAGTGCAACGCGGACAGCGATTTCGCCGACACCGGCCAGGCCGCCACCGGCGCCTTGGGCCCGTCCGCGGCGCGCGGCGGCTCGATCGGCACGGCCTCGACGATGACATGCGCGTTGGTGCCGCTGATGCCGAACGACGACACGCCCGCCCGGCGCGGCCGGTCGCCCGGCCACGGTTGCGCCTCCGTCAACAACGACACCGCGCCCGCCGACCAGTCCACGTGCGGACTCGGCTCATCGACATGCAGTGTGGCGGGCAACATTTCGTGGCGCATCGCCAGGACCATCTTGATGACGCCGGCCACCCCGGCGGCGGCCTGCGTGTGGCCCATGTTCGACTTGATCGACCCCAGCCACAGTGGCTGTTTCCCGGGCTCGGCCCTCTCTTGCCCATAGGTCGCCAGCAGCGCCTGGGCCTCGATCGGGTCACCCAAAGTGGTTCCCGTCCCGTGGCCCTCGACGACGTCCACGTCGGCCGCCGTCAAGCCCGCACTGGCCAGCGCCGCGCGCACCACCCGCTGCTGCGAGGGACCGTTCGGCGCGGTCAGCCCATTGGAGGCACCGTCCTGATTGATGGCGGAGCCCCGCACCATGGCCAGCACCGGATGCCCGAGGCGCTGCGCGTCCGACAGGCGCTCCACCACCAGCATGCCGCCGCCCTCGGAGAATCCGGTGCCGTCGGCCGCACCCGCGTAGGCCTTGCACCGGCCGTCCTCGGACAGCCCGCGCATGCGGCTGAACTCCACGAAGATATCGGGGGTGGCGTTGACGGTGACGCCGCCGGCCAGGGCCAGGTCGCACTCCCCTGAGCGCAGCGACTGCACGGCCATGTGCAGCGCCACCAACGACGAAGAACACGCCGTGTCCACCGACACCGCCGGGCCCTCCAGCCCCAGCACATAGGACACCCGGCCGGACGCCACGCTCGACGACTGCCCGGTCAGCCGGAAACCCTCGGCGGTCGGTGCGGCGCCCATGCCATAGCCCTGCGTGTATACGCCGGCGAACATTCCGGTGGCACTGCCGCGGAGCTTGCCGGGGTCGATTCCGGCTCGCTCCAACGCTTCCCAGGACAACTCCAGGAACATGCGCTGCTGCGGGTCCATCGACAGCGCCTCACTGGGCGGAATGCCGAAGAAGCCCGGATCGAAGTCCGCGACGCCATCGACGAAGCCGCCGGTGCGGGTGTAGCAGGTGCCCGGCACGTCGGGATCCGGGTTGTACACGCCGGCCAGGTCCCAGCCGCGATCGGTCGGGAAGTCCGAGAGCACGTCACGGCCCTCGATCAGCATGTCCCACAAGTCGTCCGGCGAAGTTACCCCACCCGGATAGCGGCAGGCCATGCCGACGATAACGATCGGGTCGTCGTCGGTGGCACGCGCGACCGGCGCGTGCTTGACCTCTTGCGGCAGCCCCGCGAGCTGGGTGCGGATGTAGCCGGCCAGTCCGTTGGGCGTCGGGTAGTCGAAGATCAGGGTGGGCGAAAGCGCAAGGCCGGTGGCGGTTTTGAGTCGGTTGCGCATTTCGACGGCGGTCAGGGAGTCGAATCCCAACTCTTGGAAGGCCTTGTCGGGATCGATCGCCTCGGCGGTGGTGTTCCCGAGCACGGTGGCGATGTGCGATCGCACCAGGTCCAGCAGCACGGCGTGCTGCTCGGCGTCGGACAGCCCGTCCAGGCGATGCGCCAGCGCCGACTTCGATTTCGCGGCGGCCAGCGAGTCATCGACCCGGCGGCGCGTCGGGGCGTTGACCAGATCGGTGAACATCGGCGGCACCGCGACCGCATGGGCCCGCAGCGCGGCGAGGTCGATGCGGGCCGGCGCCATGAACGGCTCGTCGACGATCAATGCCGTGTCGAACAGTTCCATCGCCTCGTCCGAGGACAGCGCCAAGATTCCGTCGCGGCCGAGCCGGGCGAGGTCGGCGGCGTCCAGTCCGCCGGTCATGGCGCTGGCCTGATCCCACAGCCCCCAGGCCAGCGAGATCGCGGGCAACCCGTGCGCCCGCCGGTGTGCGGCCAACCCGTCCAGGAACGCGTTCGCCGCTCCGTAGTTGCCCTGGCCCGAAGAGCCCACCAGGCCGGCCATCGACGAAAACATCACGAAGGCGGCCAGATTCAGGTCGCGGGTCAACTCGTGCAAGTTCCACGCCGCGTCGACCTTGGCCCGCAATACCGCGTCGACACGCTCCGGTGTCAGCGAGGTGATCGTCGCGTCGTCCAGCACGCCGGTCGCGTGAATCACGCCAGACAGCGGCCGCTGCGCCGAAATGTCGGCGATCACCTGCGCCAGTGCCGCCCGATCGGCGGCGTCGCACGCGACCACGCGCGCGCGGGCTCCGGCGGCTTGCAGCTCGGCGATCAACTCGGCGGACCCGGGGGCGTCCGGACCGCGCCGGCTCAGCAGCACCAGGTCTTCGACGCCGTGGTTGGCCACCAGGTGACGGGCCAGCGTCGAACCCGCCATGCCGGTGCCGCCGGTGATGAGCACGGTGCCGGATGCGAGCCCAGAAGGCAGAGTCATGACGACCTTGCCGATGTGCCGGGCCTGGCTCAGGTAGCGCAGCGCGGTGCGGGCGCGCCGCACATCAAAGGTCGTGACGGGCAACGGTTTCAGCACCCCAGCGTCGAACAGCCCGGCGAGCTCGTCCATCCACTGATGCATCCGCGGACGGCCGGGCTCGAACAGGTCGAAGGCGCGGTAGCGGACACCCGGGTAGTCCTGGGCCACCACACCCGGGTCGCGGATGTCGGTCTTGCCCATCTCCAGGAACACGCCGCCGGGAGCGACGAGCCGCAGCGAGGCGTCGACGAATTCGCCGGCCAGCGAGTCCAGCACCACATCCATCCCGGCCATGCCGGTCCTGCCGGTCACCGCCCGGAACTTCTCCTCGAACTCGAGGCTGCGCGAATCCGCGATGTGGTCGTCGTCGAAGCCCATGGCCCGCAACGTGTCCCACTTGCCGCGGCTCGCGGTCGCGAACACCTCCAGGCCCAAGTGCCGGCCCAGCTGAACCGCGGCCATGCCCACGCCGCCGGCGGCGGCGTGCACCAACACCCGCTGCCCGGGCTTGACGTCGGCCAGGTGGATGAAGGCCATATAGGCGGTGGTGAAAACCGCTGAGATGCCGGCCGCTTCGGCATAAGACCAGTCGGCGGGCTTGTGCTGCAGCAGGCGGACGTCGCCGGGCACCAACGTGCCGCTGCCGTCGGGGAAGAAGCCGTAGACCGAATCGCCGACCGCGAACTCGGTGACTCCCGGCCCGACCTCGACCACCACGCCGGCGCCCTCGCCACCGAGCAGGGCGTCGTGGGTGAACATGCCCAGGGTGATCATGACGTCGCGGAAGTTGGTGGCGATGGCACGCAGCGCCACCCGAACCTGGCCCGGTTCCAGCGCGGCACCGGCGTTGGGAACGGGCTCCAGCTGCAGGTTTTCGAAGGTTCCCGCGCTGCTGATGCCCAGCCGCCACGGCCCGTCAGCCGGGGGCGTCATGACGCCGTCGACTGCGCGGCTGCCGCGCACCCGAGCGATGTACGCCTTGCCGTCACGCAGCAACACCGCCGGCTCGCCGACGGCCAGAACGGTCGCTATCGCGCTATCGTCAAGCGCCGCATCGGAATCCACCAGCACGATGCGGCCGGGATGCTCTGTCTGCGCCGAACGCACCAGCCCCCACACGGCCGCGCCGGCCAGATCGGGGACGTCCTCCCCGGCCAAGCCCATCGCGCCATGGGTCGCGACGATCAGCACCCCGGAGTCATGCTCGGTGAGCCACGACTGCACGGCCGCCAGTGCCCGATGGGTGCGCTCATACGTTCCGGACACCGGATCTTCGCCGGCGGCAACGGATTCGAAAACCTCGTGTACCGGCGGCTCGGCGTCACCGGCCGTGGTCGTAGCGGGCGACCACACCGCCTCGAACAACCGGTCCGGGCCAGAGGCCGACACGGCCGCGCGCAGCTGCCGCTCGCTCACCGGACGCGCGACCATCGCGCGCACCGACAGCACCGGCAAGCCCAATCCGTCGGCCAGCTCGATCGAGAGCGCCCTGGACAGGGTCGAAGCGGACTCCGGCGCCGATGCCGAGGCGATGCGCACGCGCACCGCGGACGCCCCCGCCGCATGCAACGACACGCCCTGCCAGGAGAACGGCAACACCACTTCGTCGGTCTGGCCGGCTATCGGGTGACTGACCACCAGTGCGTGCATGGCCGCATCCAGCAAGGCCGGGTGGACGCCGAACCCGTTGACGCCGCCGGCGGCGTCGGGCAGACGCACCTCGGCGAACACCTCGTCGTCGCGGACCCACGTCGCGGTCAGGCCCTGGAAGGCCGGGCCGTAGCCATAGCCGCGCGCCGCCAACTGCTCGTAGCCGTCGGCCGCGTCGACCTTGACGGCTCCCGCCGGCGGCCAGGCCGACAGGTCCGCACCCGGCTCGACCGAGCCGGGGCTCAGCGTTCCTTCGGCGTGGCACACCCAGCCCGAGCCGGTGTCGGGGCGCGAGAAGATCGACACCGCGCGCTGACCGAACTCTTCGGCGGGACCCACCACCACCTGCACGGCGACCGAGCCCGACCCGGAATCCTTGGCGGGCAACATCAACGGCGCCTGCAACGTGAGTTCGTCGACCGTCGAGCAGCCCACTTCGTCGCCGGCGCGAATCGCCAGCTCCACGAAGCCGGATCCGGGGAACACGACCGTGCCGGACACGGCGTGATCGGTCAGCCAGCCCTGCAGACCCGGCGACAAACGGCCCGTCAGGACGACCCCGCCCGAGGCCGGCAGCTCGACGACCGCGGTCAACAGGGGGTGCCCGCTGGTGCCGAGCCCCAAGCCCGACGCGTCCGCCGAGATGCCCTCCCCGGAGAGCCAAAAACGCCGCCGATCAAAGGCATACGTCGGTAGCTCGACGAAGCCCGCGCCGTCCAGCGCGCCGCGCCACTGCACGCTGACCCCCGCGACGAACGCGGTGGCGGCCGAAGTCAGGAATCGCTCGAGTCCCCCGTCCTCGCGGCCCAGGGTGGGGACGACGATGGCCTCGGTGTCACCCGGCAGGCTGTCGTTGGCGGTGTCTTCGATGCCGGCGACCAAGGCGGGGTGTGGACTGGATTCGATGAATGTGCGGTAGCCGTGTTCGCAGGCGCTGCGGACCGCCTGGTCGAACTGCACGGTCTGCCGGATGTTGCGGTACCAGTACTCGGCGTCCAATCCGGCTGTGTCCAAGCGGTTTCCGGTCACGGTGGAGAAGAACGCGATGCGCGTGGAGCGCGGTTCGATGCCGGACAGCACCTCGGCGAGGTCGGTGCGGATCGCCTCGACCTCAACCGAATGCGAGGCGTAGTCCACGTCGATGCGCCGGGTCCGCAGCTCGAGGTCGGCGCAGAAGCCGACGAGCTCGTCGAGCGCGGCCACCTCGCCCGACACCACGACGGCCGAGCGGCCGTTGACGGCGGCGATGCTGACTCGGTTCCCGTACGGCGCCAACAGCTCCCGCGCCCGTTCGGTGCTGCAGGCGATGGACAGCATGCCGCCGGGGCCGGCCAGTGACGTCAGCAGCTTGCTGCGCAACGTGACCACCCGGGCGGCGTCGCGCAGCGCCAGCGCGCCGGCGACGTAGGCGGCCGCGATCTCCCCTTGCGAATGGCCGATCACCGCGTCGGGGTTCACCCCGACCGACTTCCACAGCTCGGCCAGCGACACCATCACCGCGAAGAGCACCGGCTGCACAACGTCGACGCGGTCCAGGCTCGCAGCGCCGGGCACGCCGCGAAGCACGTCGGTCAGCGACCAGTCGACGAATTCGGCGAAGGCCTGTTCGCACTCCCGGATCTGCTGTGCGAATACCGGTGCGGTGTCCAGCAATTCGATTGCCATGCCCAGCCATTGGGAGCCCTGGCCGGGGAAGACGAACACCGTCTTGCCAGCCGGTGTCGCGGTGCCCCGGATGACCGATCCGGTCGGGTCGTCGTTGGCCAGCTCCTCCAGCCCGGCCAGCAGCCGGTCGCGGTCACCGCCCACCACGACGGCCCGGTGCTCGAACGTCGCGCGGCCCGCCAATGACCACCCGATGTCGGCGACGTCCAGATCATCGTGCGCGCGAACGTATTCGGCCAGCCGGGCCGCCTGCGCGGCCAACGCCGACGGGGACTTCGCCGACACCGCCCACGGGACCACCGCCCGCGCCGGGCCGGCCTCCCGCACCGGTTCGGCCGGGGCGGCCTCGACGATGACGTGCGCGTTGGTGCCGCTGATGCCGAACGACGACACGCCCGCCCGGCGCGGGCGTTCGGCCCGCCAGGGTTGTGCCTCGGTCAGCAACGACACCGCACCCGCCGACCAGTCCACGTGCGGGCTAGGAGCGTCCACGTGCAACGTCGCGGGCAGTGTCTCGTGGCGCATCGCCTGCACCATCTTGATGACGCCGGCCACCCCGGCGGCGGCCTGCGTGTGGCCCATGTTCGACTTGATCGACCCCAGCCAAAGCGGCTCACTGCGATCCTGCCCATAGGTCGCCAGCAGCGCCTGGGCCTCGATCGGGTCACCCAAAGTGGTTCCGGTGCCGTGCCCCTCGACGACGTCGACGTCGGCCGCGGCCAACCCGGCGTTGGCGAGCGCGGCACGCACCACCCGCTGCTGCGAGGGACCGTTGGGCGCGGTCAACCCGTTGGAGGCGCCGTCCTGGTTGACCGCCGAGCCGCGCACCACCGCCAGCACCGGGTGCCCCAGGCGCTGCGCGTCCGACAAGCGCTCCACCACCAGCATGGCGCCGCCCTCGGACCAGCCGACGCCGTCGGCCGCACCCGCGTAGGCCTTGCACCGGCCGTCGGGCGCCAGGCCGCGGTGCCGGCTGAACTCCACGAAGACGGTCGGCGTGGCGTTCACCGTCGCACCGCCGGCCAGGGCCAGGTCGCACTCCCCCGAGCGGAGCGACTGCACGGCCATGTGCAGCGCCACCAACGACGACGAACACGCCGTGTCCACCGACACCGCCGGGCCCTCCAGCCCCAGCACATAGGACACCCGCCCCGAGGCGACACTGGAGGTCATCCCGGTCAGCCGGTAACCCTCGATCTCCTCGGCGAGCATGCCGTAGCCCTGGACGATGAGCCCGGCGAACACGCCGGTGGCGCTGCCGCGCAGCCCGCTGGGGTCAATCCCGGCTCGCTCCAAGGCTTCCCACGACAGTTCGAGCAGCATCCGATGCTGAGGATCCATCGCCAGCGCCTCGCTGGGCGCGATGCCGAAGAAGCCCGGGTCGAAGTCCGCGACGCCGTCGACGAAGCCGCCGGTTTTCACGTAGCACTTGTGCCGCGCGTCGGGATCCGGGTCGTACAGGGCCGCCACGTCCCAGCCGCGGTCGGTGGGAAACTCCGAGATCACGTCGCGGCCGTCGGCGACCATTTGCCACAGCGCCTCCGGGCTGTCCACGCCGCCCGGGAAGCGGCAGGACATACCGACGATCGCGATCGGCTCGTTGGACCGCTCCAGCAGCGCACGGTTGGTGCGCTTCAGGCGCTCAACCTGGACCAGCGCTTTGCGCAGCGCTTCGGTCGCATGCTGGAGTTGATCAACCATCACAAACCTCGCCTAACCTTCGCCTGACGACGTGCGGCCGTCTTCCACCGCCGGATGCGGTTCTCGCCGAGTCACGGAATTTGCTGCACGAGGCGGCGTCGTTTCCCGTTCGACCAGCGTCGTGCCGCTCTCCGACCCAAGAATGTTGCTGGTGAGTATGGCCAACTCCGACAGGATTTCAAAACGTCCGCTGCTCCCGACTGCTACGGGAGGACCGGCCTGGACAGTTGCGCCGCGCCGCGCAAAGAAGATGTGACACGAGGTGCCCGGTGTGCTCGCTGGACAGCGGTGCGTTGTAGACATGGCCCGACGTCCATGGCGCGACTGTACCCGGCCGGCCATAGCCGGTGGTCAGGCGCATGTCGGGAAATGTCCCGGTGCGGCGCCAGGCACGGCCGGTCCGGTGCCGCGGCGCGGTCACACACCCGCTCGGCGCCAGCCGTCGGCGGCCCTGGCGGCTTGGATCAGGGTGTCGCATAACCGGCGCAGCTCGGTGGCACCGGCGCCTTCGTCCACGGCCGTGGCGACGTCCTCGGCCGCGCAGCGCACCTGGTAGACGCGATCCGACAGGTCGGCCGCTTCGTCGGCCGACAGCACCACCGCGTCCTCGGGGACGGCCGCCGCGCCGTTGCGGTTCAGCGACGCCCGTTGCTCGTACGCCCGCTGCCGGCACGACTGCCGGCAGTATTGGCGACGACGGCCCATTCCCGCGTCGGTGACGTCTCGACCACACCAGCGACAGGGCTGCGGGCGGGTACGGCGGCTCACGCCTGCCGACTTTAGTCGGGTTTTCCCGGCGATCCCGGTATCATGGAAGGTCGCGTCGCGTATGCCGGCTCCGGCCGGGGAACTGCGCAGATGATCGCAGCGTTTGCTAGATGAAGAGTTCGCACTGAACGCAGTAAGGGAGCCGGAGAGCTCCGAGAAGACCTGAAGGAGTAGCAGCCATGGCTGATCGCGTACTGAGAGGCAGTCGCCTCGGGGCCGTGAGCTACGAGACTGACCGCAACCACGACCTGGCTCCGCGTCAGCTCGCGAAGTACCGCACCGAGAACGGTGAGGAGTTCGAGGTTCCCTTCGCCGACGACGCCGAGATCCCCGGCACCTGGCTGTGCCGCAACGGCCTGGAAGGCACCCTGATCGAGGGCGACCTGCCCGAGCCGAAGAAGGTGAAGCCGCCGCGGACGCACTGGGACATGTTGCTGGAGCGCCGCTCCGTCGAGGAGCTCGAAGAGCTGCTCAAGGAGCGCCTCGAGATCATCAAGACCCGCCGTCGCGGCTGAGCCGCCGATTCAGTCGGGGCCGGCCCGCAGGCCGCAGAACTAGCTGCGGTTGTCGGCCCTGCTGGTCCGGGCCCCCGACCGCCGGCCCTGCACACCCCAGCGGGTGACCTTGACCAGGGCCTCGCGGATGTTCGATCCACTCATCTTGGACACGCCGAGCTCGCGCTCGGTGAAGGTGATGGGCACCTCGGTGATGGTGAAGCCGTTGCAGATGGTTCGCCAGGTCAGATCGATCTGGAAGCAGTAGCCCTTGGAGTCGACGCCGTCGAGGTCGATCGCCTCGAGCACTTCGCGGCGGTAGGCGCGGTAGCCGGCGGTGATGTCGTGCACGCCGATGCCGAGCGCCAGGCGGGCATAGGTGTTCGCCGTCCAGGACAACGCCCAGCGCCGCCATGGCCAGTTGCGTACCGTCCCGCCGTCGACGTAGCGCGAGCCGATGGCCAGATCGGCCCCGGCGTCGACGGCGTCCAGCAGGCGGTGCAGCTGCTCGGGCGCGTGGCTGCCGTCGGCGTCCATCTCGACCAGCACCGAGTAGTCACGGCTCAAACCCCAGGCGAAGCCCGCCAAATACGCCGCGCCCAGGCCGTCCTTGGCGGTGCGGTGCATGACGTGCGTGCGTCCCGCATCGCCGGCCGCCAGCTCCTCGGCGAGCTGGCCGGTGCCGTCGGGGCTGCTGTCGTCCACCACGAGCAGGTGCACGTGCGGGCACGCCTCTTTGAGCCGCCGGTGGATCACCGGAAGGTTCTCCAGCTCGTTGTAGGTGGGGATGATCACCAAGACGCGCTGGCTGGGGCGGTTGCCCGGAACCTGGGGCGCCGGCTGGCCGGTGGTCATGTAGCTCCTCTGTGTCGCCCGAATTCGAAAAGCCGGCCGTCCTGGTCGGACGGAGGGTGGTCAGTCGCCGTCGTCTGCCGGCGTGCGGTCCCGGGGGTCGGGCGCAGTGTCCGGGTCGTGCTCGTCGGGCGGGGGGTCGCCCGGGGTGGCACCGGCCCCTGTCGATCGACGTGTGGACCGCAGACGTGTCGAACGCGGGAACCATCCATTCTGCCGTATCCCGGCCAGAATGACCGCCCCGGCCGCCAGGACCATGGCCCATTGCAGCAGCGGTCCCCAGCGAGTGGCCGGCGTCAGCCTGGTCTTGAGGCGCACCTGCATGTCCAGATACGCGGGCTGGAAGAAGTCGGTGCGCGCCAACTCGCCGCCGTCGGGGGCGAGGACGGCGCTGATTCCGGTGGTGCCGGCCACCACCACGTACCGGTCGTGTTCGACGGCCCGGACCTTGGCGAATGCCAGCTGCTGCTCGCTCATCCTCTTGTTGAAGGTGGCGTTGTTGGCCGGTACGGCCAGCAGTTGGGCACCGCCGAGCACCGCTTGTCGCGGCACCCGGTCGAAGATCACTTCCCAACAGGTGGCGACGCCCAGGGGCACCCCTGCGATGTGCACCACATCGGGGCCCCGGCGCGGCACGAAGCTTCCGGCGCGGCCCGCGTAGCCGGACAGGTGCTTGAACAGCCACGGCATCGGCAGGTACTCGCCGAACGGCTGCACGATTTCCTTGTCGTGGCGATCGGCCGGGCCCGTCGCCGGATTCCACACGATCATGGTGTTGGTGTAGTTCGGATCCTGCGGGGGACGCCCCGGCACCTCGAGCACGCTGCCGATCAGGATCGGCGCGCCGATGGCCGCCGCGGCCTGGGATATCTGCAGCGCGGCGTCGCCGTTGACTAGCGGGTCGATGTCCGACGAGTCCTCCGGCCAGATCACGAATTGCGGTTGCGGGGCGGCCCCGGCGCGCACGTCGTCGGCCAGCCGCAGGGTCTCCCGGACGTGGTTGTCCAGCACCGCCCGCCGCTGTTCGTTGAATTCGAAGCCCAGCCGCGGCACGTTGCCCTGCACGGCTGCGACGGTGACCGACGGCTCGCCGCCCGACCCGGTACCGGCGTGGCGCACCTGTGGCCAGACGATGAGCGACGCGAAGAGCACCAGGCAGATGCAGACGCCGGGCACCACCACCGCGGGCGGCGCGGGATCGGGGTGCCCCGGTTCGTCGGTGCCGCCGGCGGGGCGTGCAGCGGGGTGACCGGAGTGCCACCACTTCACGATCTCGAGCGCGATGGCCGTCGCGCTGAAGCCGACCAGCATGATCGCCATGGACAGCAGCGCCACGCCGCCGAGCTGGACCAGCGGCAGGAACGGACCGTGCGTCTGACCGAATGCGACCGAACCCCAGGGAAAGCCGCCGAACGGGACGGCCGACTTGAGCCACTCCTGAGCGGCCCAGATCAGCGCGAACCAGATGGGCCAACCGGGCAGCCGGCGCACGGTGACGGCGCACAGGCCGAACAGGGCGGGAAACAGCGCCGATACGGTGGCCAGCGCGATCCATGGGATGGGCCCGACCAGCAGTCCTACCCACGGCAGCAGCGGCAGGTAGAACGCCAGCCCGAACAGGAACGCGTAACCCAGGCCGCCTGCCGGCGTGGTCGCCGGGTGCGTCAGCACCCATCCCAGCAATGCGGCGGCCACCACGGCCGCCCACCACCAGTTCAGCGACGGGAAGCTGGCGCAGAACAGCAGGCCGCCCGCGATGGCGCAACTGAGCCGGGTCAGGCGGGGCAGCATGGCGGCCTGGGCGGCGGGCAGCCGCGCGATCACGGCGGCGACCAGCCCGGTCAGCGCGCCGCGCGCCACCGTCCCCAGCCGCTCGGCCAGCGTGGGCCCGGACGGCCCGGGCTCGTCGCCCGGTTCCGATTCCGCGGGGCCCCCGTCACGATCGTCGTCCTCGAGTTCTCCCGGCTCGGGGCGCACGTCGGCGGGCTGGTCGTCGCGGTCCGATTCGGCCTCGTCGCTGATGGGGTCGGTGTCCGGCCGCCGGGGTAGGTCCTGATCGGCCGCATCGGCCTGGTCCGCCGGCTCGTCGCCGCGCGGCCGGTCCCTAACCATGGATGACAGCGCCCCGATGCACCGTCCGCCGGCACCGCGGGAGGGCGTCGCCCGGGCCCAATCGGGGCAACGCGGGCACCCGGGAACGCGGGTCGGTCGACCAGCGCTGGACCGTGTCGCGCGGGGCGTGCACCTCCAGGTCCCCGGCGTCCCAGATGGCGTAGGAGGCGGGCGCGCCCGGCACCAGCGTGCCCGTCTTCCCGTCGCGGACCCCGGCCGCCCGCCAGCCCCCGCGGGTGGCCGCAGCAAACGCGGCCCGCGCCGAGACCCCGCTGCCGGGAGTGCGGTGATGGATCGCCGCGCGCACGCTCAGCCACGGGTCGAAGCCCGTGACCGGAGCGTCGGAACCTAGCGCGAGGGGCACGCCTTGGGATGCTAACAGCGCAAAGGGGTTGAGCCGACTGCCGCGCTCGGCACCGAGCCGCCGCGCGTACATGCCGTCGGGTCCGCCCCACAGCGCGTCGAAATTGGGCTGCACGCTGGCGATGACCCCCCATCGGCCGAGCTTGACGGCCTGCTCGGCGCTGACCATCTCGACGTGCTCGAGGCGGTGTCCGCAGCGCGCGACGGCGACCGGCCCGAGGTCGGCGACGACACGCTCGAGGGCATCCACCACGGCGGTCACGGCGGCGTCTCCGATGACATGGAATCCCGCGGTGACTTCGGCCTGCGTGCAGGCCCGCAGGTGCGCCTCGGCGGCCTCGGTGTCCAGGTAGCAGGTTCCGGTGCGGTCGGGCGCATCCGTGTAAGGCTCGTGCAGCCAGGCGGTGCGCGACCCCAGCGCCCCGTCGACGAACAGGTCGCCGGCCAGCCCGTGGGCGCCGGTCGCCGCCATCAGCTCGTGCGCCTGCGCGGGGCTGTTCACCGGCTCACCCCAATAACCGATGATCTCGACGCCATGGTCGAGCGCGCGCAACTGCAGCCAATCGTCGATCCCGCCGATGTCGGGTCCGGCGCATTCGTGCACCGCGACGATGCCGGCCGCCGCGGCGGCCCGCAGTGCCGCGGCGCCGGCTTCGGCCAGTTGATCGGCCGTCAGCAGGTCCCGCGCCACGGCGCGCACCCGATGGTGCGCATCGCCGACCAGCGGCCGCTCGGCGCTGTAACCGGTTGACGCCGGAAGTTCGGCGACCAGCCGCCGCAGGCCCGTCGACGCGAGCGCGGAGTGCACGTCCACGCGGGCCAGGTAGGCGGGCCGGCCACCGAGAGCGGCATCGAGGTCGGCGGTGCTGGGCGGGCGGTTCTCGGGCCACGACGTTTCGTCCCAACCATGACCCCACACCGGCCGGCCGGGATGGGCGGCGGCGTAGTCGGCGACCATCCGCAGGCACTCCGCCTGCGACCCGGCGCCGCGCAGGTCCAGCCCACTGAGCGTCAGCCCGGTGGCGGTGAGATGGATGTGGCTGTCCACGAATCCCGGCGCCACGAAACCGCCGTCGAGGTCTTCGACGACGGCATCGGGGAACATGCGGCGGCCGACCTGGTCGCCGCCCAGCCACGCCACCACGCCGTCGCGGACGGCCATCGCGGTGGCGTCGGGTTGGGCCGGGCTGTGCACCCGACCGTTGACCAGCAGCGTCTGCGGCGCGGGACTCACGGCGGAGCGGGACACAGCCCAAAACTACGTGCGGCGGGTCGCGGGGCCATAACGGTCAGTCGGCGGGTGGGCGGCGTGGTCCGCCGCGGCGGGTCAGCGCGCGTCGAATCCTTGCGGCCGCACCGGCGCCTCGATGTCGCGCACGTCGATGACCTCGCCGTCGATGTAGTCGCCGCGGCCGCGCCCATCGAAATTCCCGGCGGGATACGACGCCGAATGAGCCGATTGAGGTTGTGGACGGAACGCGCCCGCGTAACCGAGTCCGGGCATTTGTCGTTGCAGCTTGCGCACCGCCAGGGCGGTCAGCCCGGGGCCGACGGCCGACCGGACGGGCGGGATGAGCAGCAGCAAGCCCAGCGCCGTGCTGACCAGTCCGGGGACGAGAACGAGCAGCGCGGCCAGGCTGACCAGCGCGCCGTCGCCGGCCGCGGCGCGTTGCTCGGCCAGGCCGGAACGCAGTCGCCCGATCCGGCGGACGACGTGGGAACCCGCCATCGGGGCGATGAGGCCCCAGCCGAGCAGGACGGTCGCCAGAAGCGCCAGCAGGGTCCAGCCCCATCCGATCGTCGACACCAGCGCGAAGATCGCAGCGAGTTCGACGACGGCGTAGATCAACAGCAGCCGCGACACCATGCCAGACCAACGTCCGCGGACCGCGCCCAAGTTCCCGTGGTGTTCGGCGGTGCGATTGCAGTTAGATGACGCTATGACCACGATTCAGATCGATACCCCCGACGGACCGATCGATGCGTTACTGAGCACGCCGTCGGGGCAAGGACCGTGGCCGGGTGTGGTGGTGATCCACGACGCGATCGGCTACGGGCGAGACAAGCAGTCGATCAACGACCGCATCGCCGCGGCCGGATATCTGGCCGTCACCCCGAACCTGTATGCCCGCGGTGGCCGCATCCGCTGCATCACGCGCGTCATGAAGGAGCTGCAGACGCAGCGCGGCCGCGCCCTGGACGACATCCTGTCCGCGCGGGACCACCTGCAGGCCATGCCGGAGTGCTCCGGGCAGGTCGGTGTCGCGGGCTTCTGCATGGGCGGCCAGTTTGCTCTTGTCATGTCCCCCAAGGGTTTCGGCGCTTCCGCACCGTTCTACGGCACTCCCCTGCCGCGCAACCTCGACAAGACGCTGGACGGCGCGTGCCCGGTGGTGGCGAGCTTCGGCGGCCGGGACCCGCTGGGGCGGGGTGCGCCCGAAAAGCTGAACAAGGCGATCGCCGCCAAGAACATCACCGCCGATGTAAAGACCTACCCCGGCGCCGGGCACAGCTTCGCCAACGAGCTGCCCGGCCAACCGCTGCTTCGCATCGCGGGATTCGGCTACGACCGCGACGCCACCGAAGACGCGTGGCGCCGGGTGTTCGCATTCTTCGGCGAGCATCTGGGCACGGGCGCCGCGACGTAGCCGTCAGCGGGCCGCGGTGAGCTTCTGCGACAAGACCGTGGCGAACGTGTGGGTGTCGCCGGGCCAGCGCGCCGACACATAGTCCCCGCCGTCGACGACGAAAGCGGCCCGCGAGTCGGTCGGCGTGTCGCGCAGCAGTCCCGAGGTCTTGCGCCGCCAGTTCGGCGATCCGCGGGAGACGTCCCGGAAATCGGACGGATCTTCAAGTGCCCGTGTGACTTCGGCCTGCACCGACATGTAGCCGTCGGCTTGGCCCGGGTCCTCGGTATACGTCCGGTAATAGTTGCGATCCCAGAACCGGGTGAACCGGGTGAGCTGCCAGGCCAACCGCTCCATTGCCCACGTCAGCGCCGTCGTCTTGCGCCCGTGAAGGACCGAGCGACCGGTGCCGGGATCGACGCTGCGCGCGGCCAGCAGCACACCGTGACAGATGGCGCCCACCACCAGTCCGCGGGCGAACGCCGCCACGACGAGCCGGTGCAGAATGTCGCTGTCGATGTAGCTGCGCATCCCGCGCGCACGGTGCCCGCCCGGCAACACCAGCGCATCGACACCGTCGAGGGTGGCCTGAGACCAGGCAATGGGGCGCTGAAACTCATTGCAGCGCAACATATCCCGATAGGCATCGCGGCCCGCCTTATCGGCGCGCAACGCCAGCCCGATCAGCGCGACGGCGCCCAGCACCGGCAGCGCGGACCAGAGGTCCAGTCCACGCCCCGTCAGCATGATGTCGTCGGCCTCCCCGGGCATGCCGGTTTCAGTCGCGAAGACCACCCGGTGGCCGCTCCGGGTCAGCACCTTCCAGGTGACGGCGACCTCGGTGGGGTCGAAGTCGCGGTCCGGGATCGGGATCAGCACCGTAGCCATGACGCCGTGGTTTCAGGCCACCTTCAGCTCCAGGCCGACATTGTTGTCCATGCCGCCGCGTAGCTTGCTGACGAAGTTGAACACCTTGCCGACGATGCCGTAACGCTTGCCGATCGCGTCGTAGACGGCGGCCGTTTCCGACTTGTCCAGGATGGCCGCGGTTCCCTCGACGGCCTCGCTGGTGGGGCGACCGTTCATGGTGCAGGTGGCCAGCGTGACCCGCGGGGTATTGCGGATTCGCTTGACCTTCCACGACTTTTCCTGCGTGATGACCAGAAGTCGGTCGCCGCGCTGCTTGTCCAGGGCCGCCCAGATCGGCGTCGGCTTGGGCCTGCCGTCCTTGGTGAAGGTGGTCAGCAGGATGTACTGCGTGTTGGCGAGGTCGGCGAACGTCGGCGTCACGGTGTCAACCTACGCCGCGCCTACGCGGAAGTCAGCCTTCCAGATCGCCCTCGGTTTCCAGCAGCGCCTGCCGCAGCCCATCCAAGGTCTCCGGCTGCGGCGCCGCCCACATGCCCCGCCCGGCCGCCTCGAGCAGCCGCTCGGCCATGCCGTGCAGCGCCCACGGGTTGGACTCCGACATGAACTTCCGGTTCTCCGGGTCCAGCACGTAGCGCTCGGTGAGCTGTTCGTACATCCAGTCGGCCATCACTCCGGCGGTGGCGTCATAACCGAACAGGTAGTCCACGGTCGCCGCCATCTCGAACGCGCCCTTGTATCCGTGCCGGCGCATCGCCGCCATCCAGCGCGGATTGACCACCCGCGCGCGGAACACCCGGGTGGTCTCCTCCGACAGGGTGCGGGTGCGGATCGCGTCGGGCCGGGTGTTGTCGCCGATGTAGGCGGCCGGCTCCCGGCCGGTCAGCGCGCGCACGGTGGCCACCATCCCGCCGTGGTACTGGAAGTAGTCGTCGGAGTCGGCGATGTCGTGTTCGCGGGTGTCGGTGTTCTTGGCGGCTACCGCGATGCGCCGGTACTGGCGGTTCATGTCGTCGACGGCCTCGCGGCCATCCAGGTCGCGGCCGTAGGCGAAGCCGCCCCACGCGGTGTACACCGCGGCCAAATCGGCGTCGTCCCGCCAGTTGCGGCTGTCAATCAGCTGCAGCAACCCGGCGCCGTAGGTGCCCGGCTTGGATCCGAAAATCCTTGTGGTGGAACGACGTTGATCGCCATGCTGGGCCAGGTCGGCTTGGGCGTGCGCACGCACGTAGTTGTCTTCGGCGGGCTCGTCGAGGTCGGCGACCAGCCGTACCGCGTCATCGAGCATGGTCACGACATGCGGGAAGGCGTCCCGGAAGAAGCCGGAGATGCGGACCGTCACGTCGATGCGCGGGCGGCCCAGCTCGGCTAGCGGAATCGGTGCCAGGTCGACGACGCGCCGCGATGCGTCGTCCCACACCGGTCGAACACCCAGTAGGGCAAGGACTTCGGCGATGTCGTCACCGGCGGTGCGCATGGCCGAGGTGCCCCAGACCGACAGCCCGACCGACTGTGGCCACCGCCCGTGGTCGTTGCGGTAGCGGGCGAGCAGCGAATCGGCCAGCGCCACACCGGCTTCCCAGGCCAGCCGGGACGGCACCGCTTTGGGGTCGACGGAGTAGAAGTTGCGGCCGGTGGGCAGCACGTTGACCAGGCCGCGCAGCGGCGAGCCCGACGGGCCGGCCGGGATGAACCGGCCGTCCAGGGCGCGCAGCACCTGCTCGATCTCGGCGGCGGTACCGGCCAGCCGTGGCACCACTTCGGTGGCCGCGAAGCGCAGCACCGCGGCGACTTCGGCATTGTCGGTGATCCGTTCGGCCGCATCGGCCTCCCAGCCCGCCGCCTGTAGCGCGGCAACGAGTTCGCGGGCCACGGCCTCGGTTCGGTCGACCGCGGACCGGTCGTCGGTGCCGTCCTCGGCCAGACCGAGGGCCTGCCGCAGTCCGGGCAGGGTGTGCTCGCCACCGAACAGTTGGCGTGCCCGCAAAATCGCCAGCACCAGGTCCAGTTCGGCCTCCCCCGTGGGCTTTTGGCCCAGGATGTGCAGGCCGTCGCGGATCTGGACGTCCTTTATCTCGCACAGCCAGCCATCGACGTGCAGCAGCATGTCGTCGAAGGAGTCTTCCTCGGGACGTTCGGTGAGACCGAGGTCGTGGTCCATCTTCGCGGCCCGCATCAGCGTCCAGATCTGCTGGCGGATGGCGGGCAGCTTGCCGGGATCCAGCGCGGCGACGTTGGCGTGCTCGTCGAGCAGCTGCTCCAAACGCGCGATGTCGCCGTAGGATTCGGCGCGCGCCATCGGCGGGATGAGGTGGTCGACCAGGACGGCGTGCGCGCGCCGTTTGGCCTGGGTGCCCTCGCCGGGATCGTTGACCAGGAAGGGGTAGATCATCGGCAGGTTGCCCAGCGCGGCGTCGGGCCCGCAGGCCGCCGACATGCCCAGCGTCTTGCCGGGCAGCCATTCCAGGTTGCCGTGCTTGCCCAGGTGCACCACCGCGTGCGAGCCGAAGCCGGCGTCCAGCCAGTGGTAGGCGGCCAGGTAGTGGTGGCTGGGCGGCAGGTCCGGGTCGTGGTAGATGGCGACGGGGTTCTCCCCGAAACCGCGGGGCGGCTGCACCATCAGCACCAGGTTGTCCGATTGCAGTGCGGCGATCACGATTTCGCCGTCGGGGTCGTTGCTGCGGTCCACGAAGAGATTCCCGGGCGCCGGGCCCCAGTGCTCGGTGACGGCATCGGTGAATTCGGTGGGCAGGGTCGCGAACCATTCACGATAGTCTTTGGCGGACATCCGAATCGGATTTCCGGCCAGCTGCCCTTCGGTGAGCCAGTCGGGGTCCTGTCCGCCCCGCTCGATCAGCGCGTGGATCAGGGCGTCGCCGTCGTTGGCCTCGACGCCGGGCAGCTCACCCACCCGGTAGCCGTGCTCGCGCATCGCCTGCAGCAGCGCCACGGCGCTCGCCGGCGTGTCCAGGCCGACCGCGTTGCCGATCCGGGCGTGCTTGGTCGGATAGGCCGAGAACACCAGGGCGACCCGCTTATCCGCCGGGGCGACGTGGCGCAGCTGTGCGTGCCGCACCGCCAGTCCCGCGACGCGGGCGCAGCGTTCCGCGTCGGCGACATAGGAGATCAGCCCGTCTTCGTCGATTTCCTTGAAGGAGAACGGCACCGTGATAATGCGGCCGTCGAATTCGGGCACCGCGACCTGACTGGCCACGTCGAGCGGGCTCAGGCCGTCATCGTTCTCGCGCCACGAGGCGCGCGGGCTGGTCAGGCACAATCCCTGCAGGATCGGGATATCCAGGGCGGCAAGGTGTTCGACGTTCCAGCTGTCGTCATCCCCGCCGGCGGACACGGTGGCCGGCTTCAGTCCCCCGGCGGCCAGCACGGTGACCACCATGGCGTCGGCGGCGACCAACCGTTGCAGCAGTTCGGGTTCCGCGGTGCGCAGCGACGCGCAGTAGATCGGCATCGGGCGCGCGCCGGCGTCCTCGATGGCCCGACAGAGCGCCTCGACGTAGCCGGTGTTGCCGGCCAGGTGCTGCGCTCGGTAATACAGCACCGCGATCGTCGGGCCGTCGACGTCTTCGGCGTTCGGCCGCGGTAGCTCGCCCCACGTCGGCGTCACGACCGGCGGGGTGAACCCGAACCCGGTCATCAGCACCGTGTCCGACAGGAAGGCGTGCAGCTGGCGCAGGTTGTCGACGCCGCCATGGGCTAGATAGATGTGCGCCTGCACCGCGATGCCGGCCGCGAGCGTGGACAGGCGGGTCAGCTCGGCGTCGGCGGCCTGCTCGCCGCTGACCAATACCGTGGGCACCCCGCTGGCGATCACCGCGTCGATGCCGCTCTGCCAGGCGCGGTAGCCGCCCAGGATCCGCACCACCACGACGGCGGCGTCGGCCAGCAGGTCGGGCAGTTCGGATTCGGACAGCCGAGACGGGTTGGCCCACCGATACTTTTTCCCGCTGGAACGGGCGCTGATCAGGTCCGTATCGGAGGTCGACAGCAGCAGGATGGTCGGCTCAGCCACCCATCATTCGTACCGCAACGGGGCGCGCCCGCACCTACTGGGCCGCGACCGCACCGCTCAACCGCCCAGCATCGCCGCGATCCGGTCGGCAACCTGTTGGGCGACGATCCGCGCCGGTCCGTCTTTGGCCGGTTCGTAGCGGTCCGCGAGGGCGTCGTAGTCGGCGCCGGCGATCGAGCCGTGATCGGCCGCCAGCTCTACCAATTCCACCGGCCAGCCCACCCGCTCCAGGCGGGCGGCGAAGTTTCTGCTCGCGTCGACGGGGACGACGTCGTCGTCGACGCCGTGCAGCAACGTGAACGGTGAACCGATTTCGGCGCCGTTCAGGACGTCGGGCAGGGAGGCACCGAAGATCGGATCGGGGACCATGAAGGCTCCGGCGAGGCAAACCGTGTGCGCGGGAGCGAAGTCGAGCCGCGCGGCGTGCAGCGTCACCCCCGCCGCGGCCGCACCACCCATTGACCACCCGACGAGCAGGATGCGCGCGGCGTCGGTGGCGAGGTTGCGGGCGAATTCCAGCGACGCCAACAGGTCCGCGCGCCCGCCGTCGTCGGCATGGGAGTTCCAGTCGGGCGCGACCACCACCGCGGCGCGCCCGGCCAGCATGCCGGCCAGCGGGCCGACGGCCGCGCGGGCATCGGTTTGCGCCCCGTGCCAGAGCAGGATCGTGGATGGTGCCGGTTCGCCGAAGACATCGGCCAGTCGACCCGGGGCGTATTCCAGCGTTCTCACGGGCACCAGGATGCCCATACTGACGCGTGTTCAATCCTTGGAGTGAGGGGCGAGGCCTTGGCGCCGCCTCATTGAATCGGGTGGTCCACCCAGTTGGCAGACCTGCGGGTCGCCACAACGGCCACCGGTGAATTTAATCGCGCTGCGGCCCAATAGTTTTGGGCTACTGCGGGCGCCCAGTGGCGGCGTGGGCCCCAAACCGGCCGTGCGCGAAACACTTCCGGCCGACAGCAATCCGACCGTCGCGGCCAGCGCGGCGAAACCACTTGCTCACAGGCGCACCCCGAGGCGATCCAGCAACTCCGCGCGGTGCTGCTCGGTGTGCGGACCGGGGTCACCGGGCGCGCGGCGCGGATCGTCGACAGTCAGCGTGTGGATGACACGGCCTTCCTCGAGCACCAGCACGCGATCGGCCAGCGCCACCGCTTCGTCGACGTCGTGCGTGATCAGCAGCACCCCGAACCCGTGGCGGCGCCACAGATCCAGTAGCAATGTGTGCATCGTCAACCGGGTCAGCGCGTCGAGCGCGCCGAACGGTTCGTCGAGCAGCAGCAGTCGCGGTTCGGCGACCAGCGCCCGGGCCAGCGAAACGCGTTGCGCCTGACCGCCGGACAGGGTCAGCGGCCAGGCGCCGGCGTGGTCGGCCAGCCCGACGTCGGCCAGCGCGCGCTCGGCGCGCTCCCGCACCTGCTGGCGCGGGAGGCGGCTGCGGGTCAGGCCGTAGCCGACGTTGGTGCGCACGTCGCGCCACGGAAAAAGGCGCGGCTCCTGGAACGCCAGCGCCGGCGCGCCGGACACCACGCGTTGCCCACTGTGATCGCGCGACAGCCCGGCGAGCACCCGCAGGACCGTCGACTTGCCCGAGCCGCTGCGCCCGAGCAGGGCGACGATCTCGCCGCTCTTCACGCGCACCGAAACGTCGTTGAGTACCTGCCGGTTTCCGTACCACTTGTCGACGTTGCGCAGTTCGCCGGCGATGTCGGTCCGCCCGCGGGTGGTGGCGTCCGATTCAGCGGTGAGAGTCAAGCCGGGACCTTTCACTGTCGGTAGCGCAGCGTGCGGCGCTCGATGAGCCGGACGATCGCGTCGGTGATGATGCCGAGCAGGGCGTAGATGGTCAGCCCGAAGATGATGATGTCGATCCGCAGGAAATCGCGGGCATTGTTGATCAGGAAGCCGATTCCCTTGTCGGCGTTGATCTGC
This sequence comes from Mycobacterium sp. 1245499.0, assembly GCF_001673615.1. Lineage (NCBI taxonomy): Bacteria > Bacillati > Actinomycetota > Actinomycetes > Mycobacteriales > Mycobacteriaceae > Mycobacterium > Mycobacterium sp. 1245499.0. The sequence continues at coordinate 2,696 of NZ_LZMG01000153.1, read as the reverse complement.
TCGGCGACGATCAGCGTCAACCACGCGATGGCCAGCGACTGGCGCAAGCCGACGAGCACCTGCGGCGCGGTGCTGGGCACGATGATCCGGTTGAACCGCTGAGTGAACGAAAAGCCCAGCACCTGAGCGGTTTCCAGCATCTTGGGGTCGACCTGGCGGATCGCCGAAAAGGTGTTGAGGTAGAGCGGGAAGACCACGCCCAGCGCGACGAGCAACACCTTGGGCAGCTCGCCGATCCCGAACCACAGGATGAACAGCGGGATCAGCCCCAGGTGCGGCAGCGCCCGGATCATCTGCATGGGCGGGTCCACGGTCGATTCGACCCAGCGGGACAGGCCGACCGCCGCGCCCGCCACGATTCCGATGACCCCGCCCAGCAGCAGCCCCTCGACGACACGGACGGACGAGATGTGCAGCGCGTCGCCGAGCTGCCCGTTGCGGGTCACCTCCACGCCGGCCTCGAGGATCAGCGAGGGGGCCGGCAGCACGTCGGCGGGGATGATGCCTATCGCGCTGCCCAGCTGCCACAGCGCCAACAACGCCAGCGGCGACACGACGCGCACGATTTCCCATTTGCGGCGCGCCCACAGCCCGCTAGCCCCGCCGGCTGGGGCGCCGGCCGGCTTGCTCGAGGCAGCATCGAGCGCGGTGGCAATGCTCACTGTGCCGACGCTAAGGCGCGGACGGGGGCCCGGGTAAGGGTTTACGTCTGGCTGAAGGCAATCCCGACCGGCGTGTGACGCTCGGGGCCGTACCGTGGACGGGTGGCCAGGACGCGCGACACCGACGCATGCCCGGGTGCGCTGCAGGTGCACCAGGCGGCCGACGGTGCGCTGGCCCGGATCCGGCTACCCGGCGGCATGATCACCGCCGCCCAACTGGCCGCGCTGGCCGCCGTCTCCACCGCATCGGGTTCGGGAACGCTCGAGCTGACCGCTCGGGGCAATGTGCAGTTGCGTGGGCTGACCGACGTCCAAGCGGTCGGCGAGACGCTCGCCGCCGCGGGGCTGTTGCCGTCGACGACGCACGAGCGGGTCCGCAATATCGTCGCCTCACCGCTGTCCGGACGCTCCGGCGGCCATCTCGATGTCCGGCGCTGGGTCGGCGAACTCGACGCAGCGATCTGCGGCAAGCCCCGGCTCGCCGAGCTGGGCGGTCGATTCTGGTTCGGCCTGGACGACGGGCGGGCCGACGTCTCCGGGCTGCGCGCCGACGTGGGCGTGCACGCCTTTCCCAACGGCTGCGCGCTGCTGCTGGCCGGACGCGACACCGGTGTCCGGCTGGCGCACGACGAGGTGATCGACACGCTCGTCGCGCTCGCGATGCGGTTCCTCGATATTCGCGAAACCGCTTGGCGCGTCCAGGAATTGGACGACCTACGACGACTGGTGCCCGGTGCCGAGCCGCGCGCCCCCTCGTTCCCGGCCGTCACCAAGGCGCCGGTGGGCTGGATCGGCCAGGACGACGGCCGGGTGACGCTGGGCGCCGCGGTGCCGCTCGGCGTGCTGCCGGCGCGCGTCGCGGACTACCTGGCGGCGATCGAGGCGCCGCTGGTGATCACGCCGTGGCGCTCGGTGCTGGTGTGCGATCTTGCCGAAGAGGTCGCCGACGTCGCGCTGCGCGTCCTGGCGCCCTTGGGCCTGGTGTTCGACGAGAACTCGCCTTGGCTGAGCGTCAGCGCCTGCACCGGCAGCCCCGGCTGCGCGCGGTCGGCCGCCGATGTGCGGGCCGACGCCGCGCGGTCGCTGGATCCCGATTCGGGGGTGCACCGTCACTTCGTCGGCTGCGACCGGGCGTGTGGCAGTCCGCTCACCGGTGACGTGCTGGTGGCCACCTCGGACGGATACCGGCGCCTGTAGCCGGGTGCGGCGGGTCACCACGCGGGAGAGCCTTAAAGTGGGCGGGTGCTCGACTACACCCGCGACGCGGCGGAGATCTATCGCCAGTCGTTCGCGACGATCCGCGCCGAAGCCGATCTGGCGCGATTTCCCGCCGATGTGGCACGGGTGGTGGTCCGGCTGATTCACACCTGCGGGCAGGTCGACGTGGCCGAGCACGTCGCGTTCACCGACGACGTCGTCGACCGGGTCGGCGCCGCCCTACGCGGCGGCGCTCCCGTGCTGTGCGATTCGTCGATGGTGGCCGCCGGCATCACCGCGGCGCGATTGCCGGCCGACAACCAGGTGGTGTCCCTGGTGGCCGATCCCCGGGCGGCCGAGTTGGCCGCGCGCCGGCAGACCACTCGCTCGGCGGCCGGCGTGGAGCTGTGGGCGGACCGGCTGCCCGGCGCGGTGCTGGCCATCGGCAACGCCCCGACCGCGCTGTTCCGGTTGCTCGAGCTGATCGACGACGGGCTGGCCCCACCGGCCGGGGTGTTGGGCGGACCGGTGGGTTTCGTCGGGTCGGCGCAGTCCAAGCAGGAGCTCATCGCCAACCCCCGCGGGACGTCGTATCTGGTGGTGCGGGGCCGCCGGGGCGGCAGCGCCATGGCGGCCGCGGCCGTCAACGCGATCGCGAGCGACCGCGAGTGACCGCGGCGGGCACCGCGCAAAGCGCCGACAGGGGCACACTGTGGGGCGTCGGGCTGGGGCCCGGTGACCCGGAATTGGTGACCGTCAAGGCCGCCCGGGTGATCGGCGAGGCCGACGTGGTGGCCTACCACAGCGCCCGGCACGGCCGCAGCATCGCGCGCGGCA
>NZ_LZMG01000152.1:0-6007 GCF_001673615.1 Mycobacterium sp. 1245499.0 | reverse complement strand
TCGGTGGAGCTAAGGGGACTCGAACCCGTTCCAAAACCGCAGGATAGGGTTCATGAGCTGCGAAAACACAGGGGTGTAATTTGCATTCGTTGCAATTCAGTGCAATCCGCGACATGCGGAAACACAACCACCGGGTGACACTGTCAAACGGCGCATACCGACTCATGGCGCGGCGTAGCATCCCGATCTGGGAAGGCCACCATGAACCAACCATCCAGCTCACCTCCTGATGACACCGTTGCGAACGCCACTGCGGCCGCGGAGCTCCCCGATGCTGCTGCCCTGGCATGGTCAGACGCCGAAGACATTGATGAGCCGGGGCGGGTGTCGTGGCGTGTTGCGTGGGGGCGTGCTGCGGGTGTGCTGGTGGTGTGTCTGATGGCTGCGGCGGTGGTGGTGTTGGGGTGGCGGCAGTTGTCGGTGCAGCAGCGTCCGGAGCAGCCGGCGCCGCGCGCCGAGGCGCCGGCCCGAGTCGATGCCCCGGCCCCGATCTCTGAACCGGCCGTGGCGCCGAGCCCGCCGCTGCCGTCGACGACGGGAAGTGTGGCGCAGAAGATGACCACTCCCCCGGCGGCGCTTGATCCGGACAGCATCTACCTGCAGCTGCTGTCAGATGCCGGGGTTAAAGCCCCGACGCGGGAGAAGGCCATCGCCAATGGGCGTCTGATTTGTCAGCAGCTCGCGCAGGCTGAAGTGGATCGGGTGAACCCGAGTCTGGGTGTGGAGAGGGCGAACGGAACTGTGTACGCGGCGATAGATGCCTACTGCCCGCAGTTTGAGGACAGAGGTGGATATTGATGGTGAAAGACGCGCCCGAGGATCAGATCGGGATCGCACGTGCTCGTATCGCCGACGCCCGCCGAACGCTGCGGCAGATGCAGCACACGGGACTTTGCGCGACGTTCGTAGACCGGGCGCCAGGAGATCAATGTGACTGCCAACGCAGCGCGGTCCTGGCGTGGCTCGACCACATCGAAGCACCGCTAGCTGGTTTTTCGACGTAAATCCCCCAACTTATCGGTAAAAGGAGAAACAATGAGACGCTGGATTCGGCAGCGGATGCGGAACGCATGGACGTTTATCACCTGCGCCCCGTTGGGACTGCCATTCACCTACGAGTCCGAGGAAGAGATCGGGACACAGTTGCGTTTGGATGCTCATGTCAGGACCTACATCGGTCCTGATGGGAAAGTCTGGTTCCTGAGCGCCCGACCGCGAGCGGCCGGCTGACGTAAACCCATGGCTAGGTCTGGTGTAGCCGCTGCGGAGTACTTCAGCGGCGGTGTTGACTCAAACAATCGCGCCCACTCGATCATGGGTCCGGAATGCTCATTTTGCCGTCACAGGCTGCGCTGGCATGACCACGACGGATGTAGTCAATGCCGCTGCGCCACATTCGATGAAGGCATGCCTCGCGGTGTGGGGAACATGGTGTGGCATCAACTCATCTTGCGGCACACCATCGACAACCTCACCACTGCCGTGACCGTTGGTGAGCGTCAACGCAGGGGCTACCACTTCCGGTGCTCATGCGGCAAGGAATGGCGCGGCAAGCACCGCGTGAAGTATCTGACCGATCACGGACCAGCGTGATGAAGCGGCTGATCGTGTGTACCGCTCTGCTGGCGGCCGGCGTGGGGTTTGCGATGTTCTGCGCGGAGAAGGCTAACGCTGACGAAGCGTCCTACCTTGCCGACCTGCAGGCCAGCAACATTCCCGTGCTCAGCCAGCCGAAGGCGGTCAGTGACGGGTACCGGGTGTGTAGGGACATCAGGGATGGGCAGTCGCCCGAGTCGGCGGCGCAGACGTTCGGCCCGTACTACAACCTGGTCGGTGCGCAGATCGTGGATATCGCCCGCCGGAACCTGTGCCCCGATACCCTGCACAACTAGAGCAGTCAGGGGACAGTCATTGAAGATCGGGAAATACACCATCGACTTGTCGATCAACCGCTACTTCCTGCCCGGGGCGCTGTCCCCGTGGCATTGGCGGGGTATGCAGATCGATATTGAACCGAAATCCGCTATCGCGCACACCATCCGCCGAACCGGCGGTTTTGAGGAAGCCGAAATTGAGATCGCCGCGGCCCTATACGCTGTGCGCTACTCGGGCCGGCACATCGTCGATGTCGGAGCCAACATCGGTCTGCACAGCTTGGCGTGGTCGAAACTAGCGCCCGTGCTGTCTGTGGAGCCTGCCCCGGCCACTTACGCCCGGTTGACAGCCAATGTCGCCGCGAACCAGCTGCATGACCGGATCCGCACCGTCCGAACCGCTGTCAGTGACACAGTCGGCGAGGTCGAATTCTTCGTGGCGAAGGACAGCGCGTTCAGTTCCATGAAAGACACCCGGCGTCGGGAGATCGCGGATCGGGTTGTGGTGCCATGCACCACGCTGGACAAGCTGGCCGCTGAGCTGCCCCCGGTGGGTCTGGTCAAGATTGATGTTGAGGGGTTCGAGCGGGCAGTGATCGCCGGCGCGGCTGGGTTGCTGCGCCGCGACCAGCCCGTGCTGTTCGTGGAGATCTACGGTGGAACGGATTCCAACCCCGATCCGGAGGGGACGGTAGAGGACATCCGCTCTTACGGCTACGACCCGTTCGTCTATGTCCGCGACGTCGGGTTGCTGCCGTATGAGCGGCACCGCGACGATCGACAGAATTACTTCTTCATCCCGGCACGGTAGAAACACGAAAAGGCGCCCCCTGACCCGTAAGGTCAAGAGGCGCCTATTTTTTGGTTTAACGTGCTGCCCGTAGCAGCTTCTTCGCCGTGAACAGCCAATGCAGCGGGTCGAAGCGATTAGGGATCATGTTGCAAAGGTGGACCGCGATGGAAAACACCACGACGCGGGTGATCCACGGGTGGGAAAGCATGTACCTGTCTGCGGCCTCTGACAGCAACTCACCTTCCGGGGCGGCTACCTCGTACACGGCGATACCCGCGGCCAGCGCCAGCCATGCCCGATCTGCGGTACGCATCAGTCACTCATCGATCAACTCGTGGTGGGCGGATGACCGGCGTTCCCGGCGGCGTATCGCTGGGGGTCGGCGGATTTCGATGCCCTGCTCAAGCAGCTTGCTGTACGCCTCCCGGATCCACGGCAACAGCTCTTCTTCGACGGTGGCCCACAGCTCGTCCAGGTCGGCCACCGCGTCTTGCCACTGCTGGAATCGTTTGTTGCTGCGCCGCACCAACTCTGAGAGTTCCGCGCGGAGGACGGCGCTGCGCCGCTCGTCTGCGTCGATGCGTTGCCGCTCGCGGAGCTCTTCCGCTACTCGGCGCTGCTGATCGCGTTCCTGTTCCTCGCGTTCGCGTTCCCGCTGCATCTTCCGCAGCGTCTCGTTGTCGATCCCCCGCTGAGTCCCCAACCGCAACAAAGCGGCCGCAGCGACGAGAGCGGACAGAATGGTGCAGCCGGCGAGGATCCATTGGATCATCAGCGTTCCTCGGCTTCACCGATGTCCACGCTCAGGTCGTATCTGCTCTTTCGGCGCCGGATCGTTCCCCGGTTAACGATGCGGTCGAGGCGGTTGATGCGGTGGATTTCCTTAATGCACACCAGGGCGGTTTGGGTACAGCCACCGATGATGGCGAACGCCAGCGCCCCGCTGAGGTTGACGTAGGTCGACTGGTGGACGGCCAGTGTGAACTCGTAGAGGCAGAGGGTGAAGATGACTGAGATTTGCCCGCCCACGGCGAACAAGTAGGGAAGCCGCACATCGGTTTTGGCGCTGGGGAACCAGTGTCTAGTGCCCATGAGGCTGCCGAGAATGCAGACGGTGGAGCCGACGATGACACACAGCGCCAAGGTTTCGTTCTGCTGCTTGTCGAAGTAGGCCATCGCGCCAACCCCGGAGGGGTGGAACATCAACGCCCAACCGGTGATCACCAAGCCGAGGTGGACCCACAGGTACATGCGGGATCGATCGACCCGGCTCTTGGCTGGGCTGCGGACCCACAACAGCCACAGGTCACGAACCAAGCGGAAGGGCGCCAGTATGTCGTCGCGGTAAGCCACCGGGGCGGCCTTACTTCGCTGGCGGCTTTTTAGCGGCTGGCTTCTCCGCGGGCGCTTTCACCGGGGCAGCTTTCCGCGGCCGCCGAGCACGGGCCGACTTGACTGCGGGAGCTGGCACGAACGACGTCGGCGGAGTCCCCGGCACTGCCTGCCCGACGATCGCCAGGATGAACGCCAAGATCGCACCGGAAAGCGCGCCGGCCGCCACACCCCACCCGGGGATGCTCAGATGCGTGTCCGAGTCGACCGACCCGACACCGCCGAGGATCCACGAGTTCGATGCGCCGATCGCGGCGCCGTAGATGACATGGTTGAGCGCGGCGCGCCAGAACGTGATGGAGAAGTAGTCAGGCTGAGTCATTGTGCTCTGTCCTTTCCCTAAACGGTGACCGGCACACGAGATCCGTAGTCAGCGGCGTGCTGTATGCCGAGTTGCAGAAACGTCTGCGGGCCCGGGCCCCACGTCGTGTTGTGGTAGGAGATGTGCGGGGCGGTTCCGCTGCCGAAGAACTTCAGCGCGAGGATCGCGGCCTGGACGTCGGCGGCCGGCCCGGTGGGCAGGTTGGTGCCGTTCCCGGAGATGCCGTCAATGAGGCCTTCGAAGCCACCCACGAGCAGCGGCAGCATGAGCGGCACGAGACCCGCTGTGAGGCCGATGGATCCGCCCGCGACGCCGGTGATGAGGCTGGCAGGTGAGCCTCCGCCGAGCAGACCGCCCAAGATGCCACCGAGCCCACCACTACCTGTGGTGCCGCCGGGCTGGTTGACGATGGCGCCCCCGTTGATGATGCCGCCGTCTTTTACAACGAGCTGCAGCAGCATCTGCACGAACTTGGCCATGGTGCCCAGCGGGTCGGACACCGCGGTGCCGAGGATGAATTCCTCAACGTCGGCGAGCACCTGGCCGGTGCCGCCTAGTGGGGCGTTGGTGTAGAGGTCGGCGGGGTTGACCAGCCAGCAGCACCGCCAACCGAGGGCGTCCTGCGCCGCCTTGGACATCGTGAAGTAGGGGGTGCCGATACCCTGCCCGGCCTGAACCGGGCCGAGGTAGAACGACTTCCCGAACGGCCGCCACGGGTCCGCGACCAACACCACGCACACCAGCCGGTCGCGGTGCGGGTAGAGCGGATGGTTCGGGTTGAACAGATCGTTGAGGAACAGGATGACACCCTTCGTTCCCAAGCTGTAGCCGGTGACGCCGAACGTGACCGTGGAGCCCAGGACGGCGTCGGTGAGCATCTGCCGCGCCTGCTCCGCGCACTCATCCCCGGACGGGGCGTTGGGGTCGTTCGCGGCGCCGACGGGGATACCGCCCATGCTGGCGGCGTAGTCGATCGGATGCTCGTGATAGATCCCAGGCAGGGCTTGGGCTATCTGGCTGGTGTAGTCCTGCCCGATGATGCCGCCGGTGCCGCGGACGGTGAACAGCGCGTGCGTGGGTGGCGGCGGGGGCGGGTAGGCGCCGATCTTGGTGCGCATCGCCAGGTTCGCCACCGCGTTGCCGCTGACATCGCGTACGACGGGCAGGTTGATCTTGGAGTGGATGCAGTACTTCTCGACCGCGGCGGCGATGCTCAGGTCGTAATTGGCCTGCGGGGTGACGCCGAACTTGGGGCCACCCCACTTGGCGAGGGCGGTGGTCAGCAGGGTGACGGCTTCCCAGTTCGGGTCGGTGCGTTTCGCGGTGGCGGGGTCGGTGTCGCCGACACCGAATCCGATCCAGCGGCCGTTCGCGTCGGTAGCCATCAGCGCGACTTCCGGGCTGTGCGCTTGCCGGCAGCCTTGGCCGCTGTCTGCTTAGTCTTCGACTGCAGACTCCACAGGAAATCCCGCAGCGTCGCGCCCTTGGAATTCCAGCTCGGGTCCCCCGGGCCCAGCTGCTCGACGATGTACTCGAGCAGCTGCCGATCAGTCGCGCCAGCCACCCATGCCTCAAATGGATCCGCTGGGGTCGTGTCGCCACCTGTGTCGCCCGGCGGCGGCGTGG
>NZ_LZMG01000151.1:0-620 GCF_001673615.1 Mycobacterium sp. 1245499.0 | reverse complement strand
CAGCTGGCGGCCACCGTCGACTCGCTTGCCGAGCGGGCCAATCCTCGGCGCCTGGCCGACGACCTCAAGGTCCGGGTGATCGGCTTCGTGCAGAAGCCCGTGGTGCTGGCCTCGCTGGCCGGGGTCGGGGCCCTCGTCGTGGTGGTGGCGGTGCGCCGCGTCAGGAATCGGTGACGCGCCCAGTCTGGACGTATACCGGGATGTCGTCGGCCCAGGGCTGATTGGTGGCCATGTCGTCGACGTCGCAGTAGCCGCGTTCGAATTCGCCCGTCGCGGCGTCGACCAACCTGTATTCCTGCCGCTGTTGGTGGATGGGCTGGGCATCGAGGATCACCACGCGCACCTCGCCCGGCTCGAACCCGCACCGCTGCTGCAGCGCCTCGATCAGGCATTCGTTGTGCATGTGGCCGTCGCCGAAGTTCCAGCCCAGCACCATCGAGCACAGGACTTCACCCTCACACAGGTTGTAGTCGTCCTCGTCGTAGTCGGCCATCGCCCGGTGCGCCAGGGTGAGCAGCGCGCGCCCGTGGGTGTTCATCCCCCGGAACGCCAAGGCCAGGTGCAGCGGGATCAGGGTTTCCTCTTTGCTGCCGTACAACCGCTCGAGCTGCTGGTGCTGC
>NZ_LZMG01000150.1:0-20348 GCF_001673615.1 Mycobacterium sp. 1245499.0 | reverse complement strand
ACGGCGCGCTGTGGCAGGGCACGGTCGTAGCCACCATGGCGGGCTGGCGGACGGACTTTCTGAACCAGATGGGCCTGGTCATCTCCGACAGCATCAAACCCTTCGGCACCGATCAGCGCGCCGTGCATCAGCAGCGCCTTCTTGCCGGTCCATTGCTGATTCTTCTTGCCGATGTCGGTGAACTTCTGGTCGACGCCGTCGATCAACGACTTCATCTGGTCGGCCTGGAAGACCGCCTGCCCGACGGTGGTGGCCTGCTCCTTCCACGGCTCGAAGAAGGCGTCGCCGTCCGACTGGGCGACGGTCGGGGCGATCGCGGAGAGCTTCTGATAGGTGTCGGCGTCCAGGCCGGCGTTGACGGCCACGATCAGATCCGGTTTCAGGCCGGCGATCTGGTCGACGGGAATGCCGTTGTCCAGGTTCAGCACCGTCGGCTGCGCCCCGCCGAGCTTGGGCGTGGCCCACGGCCAGACCGCGGATGGTTGGTCACCGAACCAGTTGGTCACCGCGATCGGCACCACCCCGACCGCGAGCAGGTCGTCCTGCTCGGTGTAGCCGGCGCTGACGACGCGCTTGGGTGGTTCTTTGATGACGGTCTGACCGAACAGGTGGGTGATCGTCACCGAGCCCGGGGTGGCGCCCGGAGCCGGTTTGCTTGACGAGCACCCCGCCACGAGCTCGGAGAGCGCGGTCGCGCCGCCGATCGCGGCGACCCCGGCAGCCCCTGCGAGCTGCAAGAATCCCCGTCGATTCCATCCCTGTCGCATCGCGTGAGAGTATCGCGTTCCGCCCGCACAAATGCATCGCCGCGCTGTTGAGGCCCTTAGCCGAGCGGCATGCCGGCGTCCATGAAATCCAGGGCCCGATAGATGGTGTCGGCGGTCTTGGGGGCGCTGTCGAAGGCGGCCATCATGGCACCCGTCAACGCGCCGGCGAACACCCGGACCTCGAAATCGTCTGCGGCACGGCCGATTCGGTGCGCGATCGCCTCGGCGGCGACCGTCACGGTGCGGTAGTACTCGTCGTACATCGCCGCCTTGAGCTCGGGTATGGAGAACATCAGCCGCTGCCGGGTGCTCTCGAACTCCAGCTGGTCGTCGGGCAACTCGGCGATGACGGCCGCGTAGGCCCGGCGGAAGGCCTGGGCCGGAGACAGGTTGAGCGGCTGGGCCTTCAACGCCTCGAGGATCAGCGGGTCCAGGTCGTCGGCGAGCAGCAGCGATTCCTTGGACGGGAAATAGCGGAAGAAGGTGCTCGGCGACACGTCGGCCGCCTCGGCGATCTGTTCGACGGTGGTCGCGGCGAAGCCGTTCTCCTCGATGAGGCGAAACGCCTCGCGCCGGATGGCGCGGCGGGTCTTGATCTTTTTGCGCTCCCGTAGGCCCAGGGGAGCCTCAGTCACCTGCATGAGCCGATTGTCGCGCATCGAGCCCTCGCCGTGGGTTCGCGACATCTTGCGTTGCAGAGTTCTGACAAACGGGTTCTGGCCGCTGCAATTTCTGCGTATCGCCCACGTAACTGTGCACACGCAGTCCGGTAACAGTGCCTCTTTAGCGTCGAGTGGTCACTGCCCGCGCCCCATTCAAGCCAGGAGTCCCACCAGATGACCTCGACCATCACCCCGGCATCGCAGCCCGCGCCACCGCGCGAGTCTCGCAAGGGGCGGCACTGGATCGATGACTGGCGGCCCGAAGACCCCGAATTCTGGGAGACCACCGGCAAGCCGATCGCCCGGCGGAACCTGATCTTCTCGATCTTCGCCGAGCACGTCGGCTTCAGCGTGTGGATGCTGTGGAGCATCGTGGTGGTGCAGATGACGGCCGGGGCGCACGGGCACCCCGCCGCGTCCGGGTGGGCGCTGACCGCCAGCCAGGCCCTGTGCCTGGTGGCCGTGCCCAGCGGTGTCGGGGCGTTCCTGCGGCTGCCCTACACCTTCGCGGTTCCGCTGTTCGGCGGTCGCAACTGGACGACCATCTCGGCGGCGCTGCTGCTGATCCCCTGCCTGCTGCTGGCCTGGGCGGTGAGCCATCCCGGCATCCCGTTCGCCGCGCTGGTGGCGATCGCCGCGACCGCCGGGTTCGGCGGCGGCAACTTCGCCTCGTCGATGGCCAACATCTCGTTCTTCTACCCGGAGAAGGACAAGGGCTGGGCGCTCGGCCTGAACGCGGCCGGCGGCAACATCGGGGTGGCGGTGGTGCAGAAGATCATCCCGCCGATCGTCATCGCCGGCGGCGGGATGGCGCTGTCGCGCGCCGGACTGTTCTACGTGCCGCTCGCGGTGGTGGCCGCGATCTGCGCCTTCCTGTTCATGAACAACCTCACCGAGGCGAAAGCCGACGTGAAGCCCGTGCTGGAGTCGTTGCGGCACCCCGACACCTGGATCATGTCGCTGCTGTACATCGGCACCTTCGGTTCGTTCATCGGCTACTCGGCCGCCTTCCCGACCCTGCTCAAGACGGTTTTCGGGCGCGGTGACATCGCCCTGGCGTGGGCCTTCCTGGGTGCCGGCATCGGATCGGTCATCCGGCCCCTCGGCGGCAAGCTGGCCGACCGGATCGGCGGCGCCCGCATCACCGCGGCCAGCTTCGTGATGCTGGCGATCGGGGCGGCGGCGGCGCTGTGGTCGGTCAACGCGGTCAACCTGCCGGCCTTCTTCGCCAGCTTCATGTTCCTGTTCGTCGCCACCGGCATCGGCAACGGTTCGACCTACCGGATGATCTCGCGGATCTTCAAGATCAAGGGTGAGCTGGCCGGGGGCGACCCCGACACCATGGTGGGCATGCGCCGCCAGGCCGCCGGTGCGCTGGGCGTCATCTCGGCGGTGGGCGCGTTCGGCGGGTTCGTGGTCCCGCTGGCCTACGCGTGGTCGAAATCGGAGTTCGGCAGCATCGAACCGGCGCTGCGGTTCTACATCGTGTTCTTCCTCGCCCTGCTCGGCGTCACCTGGTACTGCTACCTGCGCAAGCACAACGCGATCACGCGGGTGGGGATCTAGCGTCAGGACGGCTTCTGCCGGCCGCCGTATCCCTGCCCCTCCTTTTTCCAAGGGCTGTAGTCGGCGATCAGCTCCTCCTGCGGAGGCCGTTGGTCTTCGGGAACGTGCTGCAGGTTGATCCGGATCCGGTACCAGATCGAACTGGGCCCGCGCATCCCGTCGACCAGGACGTCGACCGGCTGCAGCCGGCCGGCCGCCGCGGGATAGCGCTCGCGCCAGACGTCCAGCGCCGCCATCGCCTCGTCCTTGGTCTTGGTGCGGGCGATCTCGATCAGCGGCATCGCCGACTGCCGCCTGCCGCCGGTGCCCTTGCCGCGCGTGCCCGACCCTTTCGGGGCGCGCTCGGGCGGCCCCATCTCCTCGGCCAGCACCAGCAGCCGGTCGAGTGCGCCGACGGCGTCGTCCATCCCGGCCCAGGGGTCGCCCAGTTCGGCGAACCGGGCGGGCACGGTGTCGATGGTGAACGCCTCGGGCCGGCAACCGGCGACCTCGTCCCAGTGCAGCGGCGTCGAGACTCGCGCGTCCGGCGTCGCCCGCACCGAGTAGGCCGACGCGACCGTGCGGTCCTTGGCGTTCTGGTTGAAGTCGACGAAGACGCCCTCGCGTTCTTCCTTCCACCAACGGCTGGTCGCCGCCTCGGGCACGCGCCGCTCGACTTCGCGGGCAACGGTCTGCGCGGCCAGCCGCACCTGGCGAAACTCCCAGCGCGGCGCGATGCGGGCATAGATGTGAAAGCCGCGCGACCCCGACGTCTTGGGCCACGCGGTCAGGCCGTAGTCCTCGAGCACCTCGCGGGCCACCAGCGCGACGTCCACGATGCGTCGCCAGGAGACCCCGGGCATCGGATCCAGGTCGACCCGCAGTTCGTCGGGGTGATCGAGGTCGTCGGCCAACACCGGGTGCGGGTTGAGGTCGACGCAGCCCAGGTTGATGGCCCAGGCCAGCCCCGCGGCGTCGTGGATCACCGCTTCGGCGGCGGAAGTGCCTCGGGCGTAACGCAGTTCGGCAACGTCGATCCAGTCCGGCCGTTTGGCCGGGGCGCGCTTCTGGAACACCGCTTCTTCCGTGATGCCCTTGACGAAGCGCTTCAGGATCATCGGGCGGCCGGCCACACCGCGCAGCGCGCCGTCGGCGACGGACAGGTAATAGCGGACCAGGTCGAGCTTGGTGTACGGGCCGCCGGAGAATCCAGTGGTTTCGCGGCCGCTCGCGCGGGGGAACACCACCTTGTCCGGATGGGTGATCGTGACCTGGCGCCCGGCCACCTCCAGCGAAACCGGACGGGTCATGCGGTTCATGCTAATTCGCCAGAATTTCTGGCCGTACTGAGACGGACGTCACATAAGGTGGATTCCATGCCTAACCTCCTCGGCCTCCCCGGTCAGGCCGCCGCGAAAGTTCAGCAATACGTCGAACGCGGCTCGGCCGAACTGCACTACGTGCGCAAAATCTTCGAATCGGGTGCCTTCCGGATCGAGCCGCCGCAGAACTACGCGGCGATGGCCGCCGACATCTACAAGTGGGGCGAGTTCGGCATGTTGCCGGCGCTCAACGCCAGGCGCCATCCCGACCGCGCGGCGTGCATCGACGAAGAGGGTGAATTCACCTACAAGGAGCTGGACGACGCCGCGCACGCGGTCGCCAACGGGCTGATCGACAAGGGTGTCAAGGGCGGCGACGGCGTCGCCATCCTGGCCCGCAACACGCGTTGGTTCCTGATCGCCTACTTCGGCGCCGCCCGGGTGGGCGCCCGCATCATCCTGCTCAACAGCGAGTTCTCCGGACCGCAGATCAAGGAGGTGTCCGAGCGAGAGGGCGCCAAGCTGGTCATCTACGACGACGAGTACACCAAGGCGGTCAGCAAGGCATCGCCGGAGCTGGGCAAGCTGCGGGCGCTCGGGACCAACCCCGACAGCGACGAGCCGTCGGGCAGCGAGGACGAGACGCTGGCCGACCTGATCGAGCGCAGCGACAAGAAGCCCGCGCCCAAGGCGAGCAAGCACTCGTCGATCATCATCCTGACCAGCGGCACCACCGGCACCCCGAAGGGCGCGAACCGCAGCACCCCGCCGACGCTGGCGCCCATCGGCGGCATCCTGTCGCATGTCCCGTTCAAGGCCAACGAGGTGACCTCGCTGCCCGCGCCGATGTTCCACGCGCTGGGATTCCTGCATGGCACGATCGCGATGTTCTTGGGCTCGACGCTGGTGCTACGCCGGAAGTTCAAGCCGCCACACGTGCTGGAAGACATCGAGAAGTACAAGGTGACCGCGATGGTCGTCGTCCCGGTGATGTTGTCGCGGATTCTCGACACGATCGAGAAGATGGACAAGAAGCCCGACCTGTCCAGCCTGAAGATCGTGTTCGTATCGGGATCGGCGCTGGGAGCCGACCTGGCCGAGCGCGGCCTGAAGGACCTGGGCCCGGTCATCTACAACATGTACGGCTCCACCGAGATCGCCTTCGCCACCATCGCCGAGCCCAAGCACCTGGAATTCAACTCCTCGACGGTGGGTCCGGTCGTCAAGGGTGTGAAGGTCAAGATCTTCGACGACAACGGCAAGGAGCTGCCACAGGGCGACGTCGGGCGCATCTTCGTCGGCAACGCCTTCCCGTTCGAGGGTTACACCGGGGGCGGCAAGAAGCAGGTCATCGACGGCCTGTTGTCGTCGGGAGACGTCGGCTACTTCGACGAGAACGGCCTGCTCTACATCAGCGGGCGTGACGACGAGATGATCGTCTCCGGCGGCGAGAACGTCTTCCCGGCCGAGGTCGAGGACCTCATCACCGGGCATCCGGACGTCGTGGAGGCGACCGCGATCGGCGTCGAGGACAAGGAATGGGGCCACCGGCTGCGCGCCTTCGTGGTGAAGAAGGACGGCGCCGACCTCGACGAGGACACCGTCAAGCACTATGTGCGCGACCACCTGGCCCGCTACAAGGTGCCGCGTGAGGTGGTCTTCCTCGACGAACTGCCGCGCAACCCGACCGGCAAGATCCTCAAGCGCGAGCTGCGCGAAATGGACGTCGACTAGCCCGGTACGGCTGGCGCCAAGCGAGTCAGCGGCGGTCTTTGATGGCGCGGGTGATCTGCGCTGTGAGCTTCGGATCGACCAGGAGCTGGTCGATGAGCGCGGTGAGGACCTCCTGGCCGGTCACCCGGGCGACCCCCAGCCGGTCGGCCGCCTCCCGCTGCCAGATGTCGAGCGCCCGGTGCGTGGCCGCCGGCAGGTCCACGGTGCGACGCGTCCGCTGGGTGCGACCCGGCTGGGCGGCCGGCTGGGCGGCGATGCGGTGGCCGCCCGGTTGCCCGAGGCTGGTGAGGCGTTCGGTCGGCGCGGCGTCTCCCGACGGGCCGCCGGCCGAGTTGGGGGCGCGAAAGGCTCCGACGCTGGGTCCGCTGTGGCTGCTGTTGAAGTTCACTTCGGTGTCTTCCTCCGTGAGTGCCAATCAGTAAATCAGCGCTCGGTGCCGTTGTGTCAATACTGATTCTGTCACCGAGGCCAGCGTAAGTCGCGTCGCCGGGCCGCCCGGGGGCCGGTCGGCCGCCGGGCGCGTCGAACCGCAGTTGCGTGCCGCGCACGCCGGCCCGTTCCGCAGATTCTCTCGCAAATGGATAAATGTAGCTGTCTGCATGTAACCCGGTTGCGTGTGATGCTGAATGGCGTGGACAAATTCGACGTGAAGGGCGCGGAATCAGCGAATGCGATAATGCGTGAAAGCGGACGTCAGTAGATACGCGTTCGGTGAGCCAGTAATTCAGTAGATTGTCCTTGAGCTGGGCAAACTGGGATGGTGTGGCGTCGGCATCAGTATTTATGAAGAACTGAATTGCATAAATTCGCATCGGAAATAGGCGGTAGTATTCGGCCCGGTACGGCGTCGTTGTTATCTAATTCACAATCCAAAAAGCGAATTGCACTTGTTTGCTCAGAAATGTCCCACTAACGTTTTTGTTATCGATAGCAAGTGGTTGGAAGGAATGACTCTAATGATCTTCGGGCGATCATTACGCGGCGCGGCCGCAGGTGTCATAGGTGCCGGGGCTGTGGCCGGCGCGCTGCTTATCGGCGGCGCCCCCACGGCTGCGGCCGCTCCTGCGCCCGCAGCCACCACCAGCTTCGCCAGTGCCGGGCCGCACAGCGGACCGGGCTTCATCCCCGATCGCCCCGGCGGTCGCGGATGGGGCGGCCATGATGGTCGGGGAAATGGCAACTGGGGGCACGGCAACTGGGGCCACGGCAACTGGGGCCGTGGCTACTGGGGCCCCCAGCACTGGTGGAACTGGTGGTGGTGACCACCATCTCCGCGCGGTAAGCGGCCGTCGCCGACACGCCAACCCTCGGGATGGCCGACCGCGTATGGGGGGACCCATGCCGGCCTGACTTAGTCAGGTCGGCATGGCCCTGTTTGGGAGACTTTTCGCGACGGCTTACGGGTCGCGCGGGAGGCCCAGCAGCCGTTCGGCGATGATGTTCAGCTGCACCTCGGAGGTGCCGCCGTAAATCGTGGTGGCGCGGCTCGCCAACAGGTATTCGCCCCACTTGCCGGGCAATTGGTCGGGGTCACCGATCGCGGCATCGGTGCCGAACGACGAGACCGAAAATTCGGCATAGCCCTGGCCGGTGCGCATCGACAGCAACTTGGAGATCGCCGCCGACGGCATCGCATCCCCGCCGGCGAGCGTCAGCAGCGTCGAGCGCAGGTTGAGCACCTTGGCCGCGTGACCCTCGGCGATCAACTGGCCGGCGCGATGCTGGGCGATCTGGTCGAAGTGGCCGTCGCGGACGAACTCGACGAACTGGGCCAGCGTGGCCAGGAAGTTGGCCTCGCTGGACCCGATCGACACTCGCTCCGCCGTCAGCGTGTTGCGGCTGACCTCCCAGCCCCGGTTGACCTCACCGAGCACACACTCGTCGGGCACGAACACGTCGTCGATGTAGACGGTGTTGAACATGGCGTTGCCGGTGAGCTCGCGCAGCGGCTTGACGTCGACGCCTTCGCTTGTCATGTCCAGCAGGAAGTAGGTGATGCCGGCGTGTTTCGGGGCGCTGGGGTCCGTCCTGGCCAGCAGCGCGCCCCACTGGGAGAACTGCGCGGCGGTGGTCCAGATCTTCTGGCCGGTGATGCGCCAGCCGCCGTCGGTGCGGGTGGCCTTGGTGGTGAGGCCGGCCAGATCCGATCCGGCGCCCGGTTCGGAAAACAGCTGACACCAGATCATTTCGCCGCGCAAGGTCGGCGGCAGGAACCGTTGCTTTTGCTCCTCGGTGCCGAACGCCACGATCGACGGCACGATCCAGGTCGCGATCCCGGTCTGCGGCCGCTTGACCCGCCCGGCGGCGAATTCCTGGGCGATGATGATCTGCTCCACCGGGCCGGCACCCCGCCCCCATGGCCTCGGTAGATAGGGCAGCACCCAACCACCCTCGGCGATGGCGACCTTGCGTTGCTCACGCTCGATCTCCTTGAGCGCGGCGACTTCCGCGCGAATTTCCGCCCGCAGCTTCTCGGTGTCGGGATCGAGATCGATGTCCACCGCACGCATCCCGGTGGTGGTGGCCGTGTCGACCACCTTCTGCGGGTAGTCCGCACTGCGGCCGAAGGAGGCGGCCAGCAGCAAGGCCCGGCGGTAGTAGACGTTGGTGTCGTGCTCCCAGGTGAAGCCGATCCCGCCGTGCACCTGGATGCAGTCCTGCGCGCAGCGCTGGGCGGCCGCCGGCGCCAGCGTCGCCGCCACGGCGGCGGCGAACTCGACATGCGAACCCGCTGTGTCCCAATTGTTTTCGCGGGCTTCATCGATCGCGCGGGCGGCATCCCAGACGGCCGCGGTGGCCCGCTCGGTGTCGGCGATCATCTCGGCGCACTTGTGCTTGATGGCCTGGAACTGGCCGATCGGCCGGCCGAACTGCTCGCGGATCTTGGCGTAGTGCGAGGCGGTGTCGGTCGCCCAGCGCGCCACACCGATGGCCTCTGCGGACAGCAGCGTCGTCATCAGCGCGTGCGCGGTCGCCATGCTCAGGTTCGTCAGCACGACGTCCTCACCCACCTCGACGGCGTTGGCTCGCACGTGGGCGATGGGTCGTAGCGGATCGAGGCTCCTCACCGGCTCGATCTCGAGCTCATCGGCGCGCAGCACCACCCAGGCCTCGCCGCTGTCGATCGCGACCGGCAGCACCAGCAGCGTGGCCTGCCCCGCCGCGGGCACCGCGCGGACTTCGCCGCGGATCACCAGCGAATTGGCGTGCCGGGTGGCGGTCAGCGCACTGCAATTCAGTCCATAGGAGGCGATCTCGGCGCCCGACGCCAGCTCGGCGAGCACCTTCGCGTCCGGGTCGTGCGCCGAGATCAGGGCGCTGGCGATGGCCGACGGCACGAACGGGCCAGGCACCGCCCCGTAACCGAATTCGGCCAGCACGATGGCCAATTCGAGGATGCCGAAGCCCTGGCCGCCGACGGACTCGGCCAGATGGACGCCCTGCAGTCCCTGCTCGGCCGCCGCCTGCCAGTACGGCGGAGGGTTCTCGAGGGGAGTCTCCATGGCCGCGTGCAGCGTCTCCGACGGCGCAACGCGCGCCACCAGCGATCGCACGGAATCGGCCAGCTCTTGATGCTCGGGATTTATCGCGATCGGCATTGGTCGCCTTCCGTTGCTGCAGGACGCCGTTTCGGCCAAGTACCTTCCAAGCTAACAACCAGTCGGTTGGTTGACGACATGGGCTCATGGCCTCCCGCTGCCGGGCGCCGCGGGTCGCCACCGGCCGTTCGCGGCGATCAGCGCCACCGCTTGTTGATCCAGTGGGCGATGATGTCGGCCTGCTCGGTGCGTGCGCCCGGGGTGGTGAAGTAGTGGTCGGTGTCCACCGAGGCCTGCGTCTTGTCGGTGCCGGCGAGCGCGTCGAAGATGCGTTGGGCATCCGAGGGGAACACCCCGGTGTCGGCCTCGGCGTTGATCACCAGGGCGGGACAGGTGATGCGGGCCAGGTGCGGTTCGGCGCGGGTTTGGGCCACCCGCAGGCTCCACATGCCCAGCCAGTTGCGCAGCGTGCAGGCCGCCGCGATGCCGTGCGCCGAGCGGTTCGCCTTGGCCGGCGCGCCCGCGTAGCACATGTTGGGTGCCCGCTTGGTGGGCTCGATCCTGGCGTCGACCATCCGGGGATCGGCCCAGGTCCGCATCACCGAAAACGGCCGGTCGGAAAACCCCGCCGCGCGAACGCGTTTGAGCTCGGTCTCGGCCCAGTCGGTGATGGCGTGGTTGCGCGCGGTCTGCGCGCTGCGGTATCGGGCGAGAAACTCCGGCGAATAGGGCGGCCCGTTGCGCTCGTTGAACAGGTCGAGGTCGGCGTCGGTGGCGACGGGGTCGTTCTCGTCGACGACGGAGGCGTCCATCCAGGCGGTGAGCACCTCCGGGCGTCCGGGATGGGCGGCGGTGGCCACGTACCCGTCGGCGGGCGGCAATTCGGTCACCCCTGCCGCCGGGCGCATCCCGTCCAGGGGAATGACATTGGGATCCACGGCCTGTGACTGGTAGGCGGCCATCAATGAGCCGCCTCCCGAATTGCCCAGCAGCACAACGGTATCCACACCCTGGATCTCGCGCAGCCAGCGCACCCCGACACCGATGTCGACCAGCGCGTGGTCGAGCAGGAAGCTGCTTTCGAAGCCGCGAAACCTGGTGTTCCAGCCCAGAAACCCGACACCGCGAGTGGCCATGTAGTCGGCGAGATAGTGCTCGGAGAAGTCGATCTGGTAGTGCGTGGCGATCATCGCCACCTTGGGTTTGCGTCCCACCCCCCGGTGATACAGCCCTTGGCAGGGGTGCCCGCCCGCGCCCGCACGCCCCGCGGTGCGCGACGGCAGCCCGATGAATTCCCGGATCACCCCGGCGCCGGTACGACGAGTCAATTCAGCGGTCCTCCTGACGCGTAGATGGCCCGGTAATAGATGTTGGCCAGGGTTTGGACGCACGCTTGGTCGTCGGGTTCCACCGCACGCGCCCCGGCGAGCTGCAGGTAGCAGAACTGGTTGAACATCGCCACGATGGCCTCGGCGATCAGCCGCGGATCGTCGTCGGGGCAGTGGCCGTCGGCCTGGGCGCGCCGGACCGACTCCGCGATGAAAGAGACTGGTATCTCACAGATCTCGGCCCAATACCGGGCGAAGTCGTCGTTGATCATCGCCAGCTGCGACACGCTGATCACCTCGGCGAGCCGGTTGCGGTAGGTGTGCCAGTGCGCGGCGGCGGCGGCGTAGGCGCGTTCACGTTCGGACAGGCCGTGTCCGGTCACCGACTGCGCGCGCTCGGTGGCCTCGTCGCGAAAGCGCAGCGCCCACTGGCGCACCATCGCCTCTTTGGAGTCGTAGTAGTTGTAAAACGACGCCGCCGAACGGCCCGCTTCCGCGGCGATGTCCGCGATGGTCGTGGCCAGCACGCCTTTGCGCGCGATCACGGTGCGGGCGGCCATATCGATGGCGGCCTGCGTCCGCCTGCCTCGACGGGTGGGGAGCTCGGCGGGCTGGCCGTCGCGGTCAGCAGGGGACGCCGCGGTCGACACCTACGCACCTCCCTGGGCCAAAACTGAAACTGATGTTAGATTCAGATTTGGATCTTGGCCAGGATCGTCAAGCCGGGACCGAGGGGAGCCACCAGATGATCAAGCCGCACAACACCAACCCGGAATTCGAACTCGGCGGGATCAACCATGTCGCCCTGGTGTGTTCGGACATGGCGAAAACCGTGGACTTCTACAGCAATATCCTCGGCATGCCGCTGATCAAGTCGCTCGACCTACCCGGCGGCGCCGGCCAGCACTTCTTCTTCGACGCCGGCAACGGCGACTGCGTCGCCTTCTTCTGGTTTGCCGACGCCCCCGACCGGGTGCCCGGAATCTCGTCGCCGGGCGCCATCCCGGGCATCGGCGACATCACCAGCGCCGTCAGCACCATGAACCACCTGGCCTTCCACGTGCCGGCCGAGAAATTCGACGCCTATCGCCAGCGCCTCAAGGACAAAGGGGTGCGGGTGGGGCCGGTGCTCAACCACGACGAGAGCCCCATGCAGGTGTCCGCGACCGTGCATCCCGGCGTCTACGTGCGCTCGTTCTATTTCCAGGACCCCGACGGCATCACCCTCGAATTCGCCTGCTGGGTGAAGGAATTCGAGAGCGGCGAGGCCAAGGCCGTGCCCCGCACCGCGGCGGACCGCCGGCCCCCGGTGGGTGCCGCCCACTGATCCCACCGGGCCGAGCCGGAGGATGGTTTCATGACCGACGGCATTCTGACCGACGCGCAGATCGCGGCGTTGACCGCTGAGCAACGCCGGGAACTGATCACTCGGCTGGAGCAGCCGGTGGGGGAGCTGATCGACCCGGAGTTCCTGGCCCGGGTGCGGCGCATCCGTTTGAGCCTGATGATCGGTGGCTCCATGGCGATGGTCCCGTGGCTGGGGTACCTGTCCGTGACGCTGCCGGAGAACTACGTCGCGCACAACTGGCCGATCACCTGGGTCGGCTTCGACGTGCTGCTGGTCGGGTTCATGTTGACGACGGCGGTGCTCGGATACCTGCGTCGTCAGCTGCTGGTGCTCGCCGCCTTCACCACCGGGGTTCTGCTGATGTGCGACGCCTGGTTCGACCTGATGACCGCCGGGCCCAAGGACATCTGGCTGTCGGTGATCACGGCGCTGCTGATCGAGGTGCCCCTGGCGATCTTCATGATCACCAGCGCGGTGCGCATCCTGCGGCTCACCATGATGCGGTTATGGCTGCTGCACCCCGGCATGCGGCTGTGGCATCTGCCGCTGTTCCCGTGAGGCGCTGAGGATTTGGCCGGAGCCGCTCCGGTTGGGGCGGTGCCGGCCGTCAGACGAGCCGAACAACGCTCTCCCGAGACTTGGCCCCGGGCAGGCGAACCGGCGTCGGACCGACTTTCGCATGGATACTATTTGGTACGCACCAGCCAGCCATGCGACCGGTTGGCGGAGAAAGGTTACCGCACCGTAGATGATCACGCGGGAGAACGCGAGTCTTCGTAAAACCGCGAAATCTTCACCCCCGTCAGCTAGCGTCCACAGCAGCGACACTAGGGGGTGCAGCGACGCGGTAGTTCAGCCCAACATACCGGGAACACGTCGCGAGATTTTCAACCTGAGACCGAACAGATGATGCGCCAAACGCCAAGCGCTGATTGCACTTTCACCACCCCCAGATCGCACAACAGATGTCGGTACTCACAGCACAAGGACTCGACGAAATGGTCGCACTCGGAAACATCAACGAATGGCAGCCGCCACACGGCCCGGTTACCATGTGGATGGCCGCGCCCACGGCGCTTGAAGCGGCACGCGCCGCCCGGCGAAGCGATCTGGCACCGAGTTATCAACAGAATCAACACCTCTGGGCCGCTTACCACGGCAAGACTCTGAACCGGCCGCTTCCCCGATTGATGATCGTGGCGTGGGACATCCCCGGAACCTGTGACGTCGAGGCGATGACCGCGACGATCAATGGCCATGTGCGCCGCCAGGACACATATCACTACTGGTTCGAATTCGACAACGGAATCTTTGTGCGCCGCGAACTCGAGGACCCCGAAGCCATCGAATTCGTCCCCGTCGCGCTCGGGGAGATGACCCCGGATCAGGCGCGCAACCACGTCTTGACCACGACTCCGCACACCCTGGAATGGGGTTGCTTCACTTACGGGATCGTCGCGCACGCCGACTATTTCACCTTCTACGCCAGCGTCGACCACCTGCACATCGACGGACTGTCCGCCGCCCTCATCTTCCTCGACATCCACCTGATGTATCAGGAACTGGCGCAAGGGGGGCACTCCCACGCCGCGCTGCCCGAGGTGCGCAGCTATCGCGACTACGTTGCGCGGCAGCGCGATAAGGCGGCGGCCCTGGACCTGTCGTCTCCGGAGATCAAGGACTGGATCGCCTTCGCGCGTGACACGGACGGCGACTGGCCGAGCTTCCCGCTGCCGCTCGGTGACATCTGGGCCAGCACCAAGGGCGATCTGTTGACCGTCGAACTGATGGATGCCGCCGAGACCGAGGCCTTCGACGCCGCCTGCGTCGCCGCCGGAGCCCGGTTCATCGGGGGAGTCCTGGCGTGCGCGGGTTTCGCCGAACACCAATTGACCGGCAAACACACGTATCAGGGGTTCACGGCCAAGGACACCCGGGTGCCGGGCACCGACACGATGACCGTCGGCTGGTTCGCCAGCCTGATTCCCATCACCGTGCCGATCGCCGGCGAGACGTTCGCCCAGGCGGCCAGGGCGGCGCAGAAGTCGTTTGACGACGCCCAGCGCCTCGCGGACGTGCCGGTCGAGCGGGCCTTGGAGTTGGCGACCCCCGACGAACTGGGGATCAAGCTGCCCACCCAGCTGCCGATGATGCTGTCCTTCCTGGACTTCCGCAAGATTCCCCTCAACGGGCTGTGGGCGGAGACGAAGTTCGGCACCTACGGCGACAGCCTGTCCGCCGGCGGGATCAACATGTGGATCAACCGGCAGGCCGAGAACACCACCGTGACGATGTCCTTCCCGGACAACGCGATCGCGCGCGAGTCGGTGCTCCGCTACATCGCGGCACTGACCCAGGCGTTCGTGCGCGTCGCCAAGCCCACCCTGGATGAGCCGGTCGTGGCCGTGCCCCAAGCGAATTCGGACGGGCCCTACCCCGTCGCGCCGAACGCGGACGACAACGAAGCGGCCTGACCATGAGCAACGTGCTGGACCTGGCCGATCAGACCCTCTTTCTCGGCGAACGGGCCACGGGAGCCACCAGCCTGTTGCAATGCGTCTGGGTGTACGACCGCGCCGTCGACATCGCCGGGCTGCGCGAGTTCCATCACCAGCTGGGCAGGGGACGGTTGTCGCGCCGCATCGAGCGGTCGCCCTTGCCGTTCGGCCGGCATCGCTGGGTGGCGCCGAACGACCGGTGCGCCCTCGAGATCGTCGGCGCGCCGCGGCCACGCGACGGGATCGACGCCTGGCTGGCTGAACAAGCCACCCAGCGTCCGGATGCCGAGTACGGGCCCGGCTGGCACCTTGCGGTGCTGCCGTTCACCGACGGCGGTGCGGCGGTCAGTCTGGTCACCACGCATTGCCTCACCGACGGGGTCGGGCTGTGCGAGGCGTTGGCGGATGCGGCTTCCGGGCGTGGCGACGCGATCCGTTGGCCCGCCGCGGGGGCGCGGCGGCGGTGGCGGGCAGTACGGGAAGACGCGCGCCAAACCCTAAGCGACGCGGGCGATGTCGGTCGTGCCGTCGGTGCGGCCGCCCGAATGCTCAGTCAGGGCCGTGACGCGGTGCAGGCCGCGTCCGCCGGGAAGCCGTCGACACCGCCGACCGCCGGAGACGATCCCATCACCCTGCCCGCGACGACGTTCTTCGTCGACGCCGGCGAGTGGGACGAGAGGGCCGGCGCCCTCGGCGGCACCAGCAACGCGCTGCTCGCGGGAATGGCGGCG
Organism: Mycobacterium sp. 1245499.0; assembly: GCF_001673615.1. Taxonomy (NCBI): domain Bacteria; kingdom Bacillati; phylum Actinomycetota; class Actinomycetes; order Mycobacteriales; family Mycobacteriaceae; genus Mycobacterium; species Mycobacterium sp. 1245499.0. The sequence goes on along the minus strand of NZ_LZMG01000150.1, from coordinate 4,874 downwards.
CGCCTCGCCCAGCGAGTGGGACGCGTCGCGGCAGACGGCTCGGTCAACGTGGGGATGCCCGTCAACGAGCGCACCCCCGGCGACAGCCGCGCCAACGCGGTCACGAACGTCGACGTCACGCTGCAGCCCTCGGCGATCGGCACGGACCTGCGCGAGATCCGCGCCGTGATCAAGCAGGCCCTGGTTCGCCATCAGGATGTGCCCGACGAGCGGTGGGCGTTGCTGCCGCTCGTTCCGCTGATCCCCAAGCGGCTGTTCCGGCGGCTGATCAGCGTGGTCACCGGCGGCGCAACCACCGTCGTCTCGTCCAATCTCGGTGTGCTGGATCCGGCGGTGAACCGACCGGATGGCGGCGAGGCGGACTGCTTCGCGATGAGGTCGGTGTACCCGGGCGTGACCAGCGCGACGATGCACCGCACCAACGGGGCGCTGGCATTGCTGTCCGGGCGGGTCGACGGCACGGTCTTCGTCTCCGTCCTGGGCTACCAGCTGGGCCGCCGAAACTCGAATGACGAGTTGCGCCAAGCCATCTACGGTGTGCTGAGCGACTTCGCGCTGACCGCGACGTGGGACTGGCGGACGTTCAGCCGGGTGTGAATCAGCCGCGGGATGCTAAGCGTCCGCGCCCGTTTCGGTGAGGCGGTACAGGTTCGGCTCGGCGAGCTCGTCGAGCAGCGCCGCCAAGTGGTCGACGAGCTGATCCGGTTCGAGTCGGACGTCACCGGCCAGCCAGGCGCTGATGGTCTGGCCGACGCCGCCCACCACAAAATGCGCGGCGGCCTTGATGCGTTCGTTCGCCGGAACCCGTAGCGCTTGGCCGACGTGCTGCCCGGACAGCATGGCGAACAGCGCGCTCGACTCGGCACGTTTGCGCACGATCACCGGATCGGCCAGCTGCGTGCTGAACAGCAGGCGCCCCACCCGGGGGTCGTCGGTGATCGTCCGCACGATGTTGGCCATGCCCGCGCGGGTTTGCTCACCGGCCGGCACCGCGGCCACCGCCGCCTGTGTGGTGGCGGCCAGCTCGGCGACGACCCAGTCGAACACGCACGCGACGAACTGGTCCTTGTCGGCGAAGCTCTCGTAGAAGTACCGGGCGGCCAGGCCGGCGCTGCGGCACACCCCGCGCACGGTGACCGCCGAGATATTCTGCTGCTCGGCCCCGAGCAGGTCCAGACCCGCGGCGAGCAGCCGATTACGGCGGGTGGCCAGGCGCTCTGCGGCCTCGACCCCGCGGTACGGCCGTGCGCTGGACGTCTCGCTCATGGAAACCATCTTGACACTAACGCCCAGCCGCGACAATATCAGGAAACAAGCGTTCGCACATTAGCGGACCGGCGCCGCGGGAGGACCTGACGAATGGCTATTCACGAGCCGGTGCACCGGCCGATCGGGCACGTCGAGCGCAGGGTCACCGACCCGCCCCGGCCGCAGCGGCGCCGGCGGCGGCGGGCGCTGGGTATCGACGAGGGATTGATGGGCGTCGCGTTGCTGGCCGGCCCGGCGAACGTGATCATGCAACTGGCCCTGCCCGGTGTCGGCTACGGCGTGATGGAGAGCCGCGTCGAAAGCGGCCGGGTCGACCTGCACCCCATCAAGCGCGCCCGCACCACCTTCACGTACCTGGCGGTGGCGACCAACGGCACCGACGCCCAGAAGGACGCCTTCCGCCGCGCGGTGAATCGCGCTCACGCACAGGTGTACTCGACCCCGGACAGCAAAAGCCCGGTGGCCTACAACGCTTTCGACCCCGAGCTGCAGCTGTGGGTGGGGGCGTGCCTGTACAAGGGCGGGGTGGACATCTACCGCATGTTCATCGGTGAACTCGAGGGCGAGGACGCCGATCGTCACTATCGCGAGGGCATGACGCTGGCCACCACCTTGCAGGTGCCGCCGAAGATGTGGCCCGCCGACCGTGCGGCGTTCGACCGCTACTGGGAGGAATCGCTGGCCAAGGTCCACATCGACGACGCCGTGCGCGAGTACCTCTTTCCCATCGCCGCCAATCGCATTCGGGGCGTCAAGCTGCCGGCTCGGCTGCAGCGCCTCTCCGACAGCTTCGCGCTGTTGATCACCACGGGGTTCTTGCCGCAGCGGTTCCGCGACGAGATGCGGCTGCCCTGGGACGCGACCAAGCAGCGCCGCTTCGACAGGCTGATCGCCGTGCTGGCGACGGTGAACCGGTATCTACCGCGGTTCATCCGCCAGTTCCCGTTCAACGTCTTGCTGCACGACCTGGACCGCAGGATCAAGAAGGGCCGGCCGCTGGTCTAGTGCGCAGGGCGGATCCGGCCGCCAGTTGAAAACGATAATCATATTCATTAGGCTCCTCAGTCTGGTAACCCTTCCAGCCTGAGGAGTGCCTGATGACGGCCCCGATTTTCATGGCCTCGCCGCCCGAACTGCATTCCGCGTTGCTCAGCAGCGGTCCGGGACCCGGGCCGCTGCTGGCGGCGGCCGGCGCCTGGTCGCAGCTGAGCGCCGAATACGCCGCTGCCGCAGAAGAATTGAGCGCCTTGCTGGCCGGAGTGCAGGCCGGGGCGTGGCAGGGTCCCAGCGGTGAGTCCTACGCGGCCGCGCACGCGCCGTACCTGGCCTGGTTGACGAAGTCCGGCGCCGACAGTGCGACGGCCGCCGGTCAGCACGAGGTGGCGGCGGCGGCGTATACCGCGGCCCTGGCCGTCATGCCCACGCTGCCGGAGCTGGCCACCAACCACGTCGTGCACGGGGCGCTGGTGGCGACGAATTTCTTCGGCGTCAATACGATTCCCATCGCGGTCAACGAGGCGGACTACGTGCGGATGTGGACGCAGGCGGCCACTACCATGTCCACCTATCAGGCGGTGTCCACCGCGGCGGTCGCTTCGACACCCCAGGCCGATCCGGCGCCCTCGATCGTGAAATTTCATGCCTCACACGACGACTCGGAAGATCCGGACCACGACCCCACCATCGACAACCCGTTCAACGACTTCATCGCCAACATCCTGAAGAACTTCGGCATCAACTGGGACCCCGCCGAGGGCACGGTGAACGGGCTGGACTACGACGCCTACACCAACGCCGGGCAACCCATCTTCTGGGTGGTGCGCGCCCTGGAGCTGCTGGAAGATTTCGAGCAGTTCGGCTATTACCTGGTGCACAATCCGGCGTTGGCCTTTCAGTATCTGGTCCAGCTCGCGCTGTTCGACTGGCCGACGCACATCCTCGAGATCTTCACCAGCCAGCCCGAACTGTTCGCTCCGGCGCTGCTGATCGTGGCCGCCCCCTTCGGTGCCGTCGGCGGTTTCGCCGGGCTGGCCGGCCTGGCGGGCCTACCCCACCCCGCGGTCGTGCCGGCGCCCGTGCCGGTCCCCGCGCCGGCACCGTCGGCGTTGCCAGCCGTCGCCACCGCGCCCAGCCCCGCAGCACCGGCCGCGGCTCCGGCCACGGCCACGGCGCCGTCGCCCGCCCCGACAACGAGCACGGTGGCCAGTGCGCCGCCGGCTCCGCCGGCTCCGGGCGCCCCCGCGGCGGGCTTCTTCCCTCCCTACGTCGTCGGCCCCCCGGGGATGGGCACCGGCTCGGGCATGAGCGCCGGCGCGAGCTCGAGCGCGAAGAGGAAAGCGCCCGAACCGGACAGCGCCGCCGCCGCGGCAGCCGCCGCCGCGCGGGAAGCCGCACGCGCGCGGCGGCGACGGCGGGCGACGCAGCGCGGGCACGGTGACGAGTTCATGGACATGAACGTCGACGTCGACCCGGACTGGGACGCCCCGCTCGCATCGGACCGGGGTGCCGGGGCCCTCGGGTTCGCCGGCACCGCCCGCAGGGACGCGGTCGCCCCGGCGGCCGGATTGACCACGCTGGCCGTTGACGAGTTCGGTAGTGGCCCAACGGTGCCGATGACGCCCGGCACCTGGAGTCCCGACGACGCGGCGGCGCGCGGCGACGATCGCAACGCCTAGCACCGGGACGGCCCCCGGAGGCCGACGCGACCACGGCGTGCGCTGCGATAATGACGCGGTGCAGACGCTGAAGTCCGGGCGCAGGTTGCGCCCGGGGTCGATGGAAGTGCTGGTGGCCCTGCTGCTGGGCTGCGCGCTGGCCGCGACGACCCTGCGCAACGCGGTGTTCAACAGTGCGGCCCTCTCGACGGTGGGCACGGTGTTCTGCGGGGTTTTCGTGCAGGCGATTCCGTTTCTGGTGCTCGGGGTGGTGGTCAGCGGGCTGATCGCGACGTTCGTGTCGCCGCAGCGGTTGGCGCGTTGGTTGCCGCGCCGGCCGGCGCTGGCCGTCGTGGCGGCCGGTGTCGGCGGGGTCGCGCTGCCGGGCTGCGAGTGTGGGTCAGTTCCGTTGGCGCGCCGGTTGTTCGGCGAAGGCGGGGCGACCGGGGCCGCGGCGTTGACGTTCATGCTGGCCGCGCCGGCGATCAACCCGGTGGTGCTGGTGGCCACGGCCGTGGCGTTTCCGGGTGCACCCAGGATGGTGTTCGCCCGTATGGGGGCGTCGCTGCTGACCGCGGTCGTCATGGGCTGGGCGTGGTCGCGCTGGGGGCGGCCGGAATGGATCACCCGCCGGCCGCCCGCCGCGCAGACGCAGGGTGAGTCGCGATGGGTGGTCTTCACCGAGGCGGCCCGTCACGACTTCCTGCAGGCCGCATCGTATTTGGTGCTCGGCGCGGCGGCGGCGGCGTTGCTTCATGTGGCGGTGCCGCAGTGGGTGTTCGCGCACCTGGCGACCGACCTCGCCCTCGGGGTCGCGCTGATGGCCGCCCTGGCGGTGGTGCTCGCGTTGTGTTCGGAGGCGGACGCCTTCGTGGCGGCCAGCATGACCATGGTGCCGCTGTTGCCCCGGCTGGTGTTTCTTGTCGTCGGTCCGGCCGTCGACGTCAAGGC
>NZ_LZMG01000149.1:0-54130 GCF_001673615.1 Mycobacterium sp. 1245499.0 | reverse complement strand
CTCACCGTCGGCGGTCGGGGCGAACAGCCCGCGCACCCGGTCCACGGCGTGCTGGGTCTTCCATGGTTGACCGATGTAGTTGTACAGCCACGGCACACCGAAACTCGGTTCGTTGCCGGCCCACAGGTAGGGCTGGTTGGGACCGACATTGAGCTTGTCGGTGAAGCGGTCGAGCCGGTCGGCCACGGCGGCGCGGCCGCCGAGCGCGGTCACCAGTCCCGCCACGTTGTGGGGGACCGACCAGACGTACTGTTCGGCATTGCCCTCGTCGTAGCCGACCTGGCCGAAGTTCTCCGGGGCCACCACGAACCCGGGACCGGGGCGGAAGAAGCCGGTCCAGCTGCGCGGCAAGACGTATCGCGTGGTGGGGTTGAACAGGTTCTGCCAATACTGCGCCCGGTTCGCGAATTCGGTGGCGGTCGCGGCGTCACCCAGCGAGTCGGCGAATCGGGAGATCGCGAAGTCGTCGATCGACCACTCGAGGGTGATCGACGCGTCGGCGATCCAGCCGTTGCGGCCGAACTCCAACGTGAACGGCGCATAGCCGAACCGCAGGTAGGTGCCGATGCCGCGACGCTCGACGTAACCGGCCAGGCCCACGCCGCCTTTGGTCGCCCCGTCCACCATGTAGCGCAACGCCTTTTGCGTGTCGAAGTCATTGGCGCCGAACGCATTCCAATTCACGATCAGCGGGGTCACGCTGTCCCCGCTCATCTCCCCGGTCGCGGCGTTGGCGAACGCCCAGCGCGGCAGCGCTCCACTCTGCTCGGCGTCGTTCACCAACGATTGGGCCATGTCGCTGGCCCGCTCCGGAAACAGCAACGCCTGCAGCGCCGCCAGGCACCGGTAGGTGTCCCAGTCGGAGAAGTTGGCGTACTGCGTGTGCCCGGCGGCGACCGTGTGGATGGAGCCGTCGAACCCGACGTAGCGTCCGTCGGCGTCGTTGAACATGTTGGGGTGCAACAGGGATCGATACAGGGAGGTGTAGAAGGTGCTCAGGTCGTCGACGTTGCGGCCGGCCACCGAGACGCGGGACAGCGCGGCGTTCCAGTCGCGGGACGCGGCGCCGCGAACGTCGTCGAAGCCGGCCGAGCCCTCGGCCGCCAGGTTCGCCCGGGCCCCCTCGATCCCGACGTAGGAGACCGCGGTGCGCACCTCGAGCGTCGAGCCGGCCGGGAATTCGACGTATCCGCCGGCATACGGCGCGTTGGCGCTGCGGGCGCCGGGGTAGACGGCGGTGCCGTCCCAGGACCCGTAGCCGGTGAAGGGCTGGCTGAACTTCATCGCGAAGTACACCGTGTAGGCGTTCGGTTTGTCGCAGAATCCCCCGCTGGTGGCCCAACCGGTGATCGTGGTGTTGTCCTCCCCGATCTGGATGGTCGCGCGCGAGTTGCCCGCCAACGACGAGCCGGAGCGCACCTGCAGCAGCGCGGGCCGGCCGTTGCGCGGATAACTGAAACGGCCGACGCCCGTGTGCGCGGTGGCGGTGAGTTCCGCCTTCACGCCGGTGCCGGGGAACCGCACCGCGTAATAACCGGGGACGCCCTGCTCGCTGTCGTCGTGGGCGATGCCTTCGGTGGCATTCCAGGGTTGCCGACCGATCCCGCCGGTGACCGGCAGCATCGAGATGTCGCCGAACGCAGCGCATCCCACCGACGCGTGGGTCATGCTGAAGCCAGTGGCGCGCGGGTTGTCGTAGTTGTAGCCAGCGTAGTTGCCGACGGTGTCCGGCGAGTACTGCACCATCCCGAAGGGCACCGTGGCACCGGGGAAATTGTTGATCTCCCCGACCGTCTCGCCGCCCGTCCCGGTGCCGATGAGCGTGGCGACGTGGTCGACCGGATTCGCCACGAACACCGGCGGACCGTCGTATCCCCTGGGTGGGGCCGCCGCGATGAAGACCATGAAGACAGCCGACGCCGCGATGACCGCAATGAGGGCCCGCCGCGACCGCATACCTGTCTAATACTCCGCTAACGAACCGAAAACGCCGTATTCGTGGGGCGTTTCGGCCGGCGAATTGGACAACTATTGGGGCCGCACCGAGTCGCGGGCAAAAACTCCAAAAGATACCGGCAAACCGTCGAGGTTTTTCCGTTACTGTCATGCCCAGCACGGCTGGCGCTGGTACCGGCCCAATTTTCGGGAGATTGGATCGATGAAACATTTGACGCTAGCAACCATTTCCGTGGCGCTCAGTCTGGCGCTCGTCGGTTGCGGCCACGACCACAAATCCGGCGATAAAGCGTCGACTTCCACTTCGACGACGACGTCGTCTGCCACGTCGACGTCGTCGCAGACCGGCGCGCCACCCGCGGCGAAGGCCAAGTACACCATCGCCGACTACGTCAAGGACAACAACATCGCCGAGACACCCGTGCACCACGGCGACCCCGGCCCGAACGTCGACCTGCCGGTGCCCGCGGGCTGGCAGCTCAACCAGAACTCCGGCACCTCGTATGGCGGCATCGTGCAGAGCCAGCCCGCCAATCCCGCCGATCCGCCGACCGTCTCGGCGCTGTACTCCAAGCTGAGCGGCAATGTCGATCCCGCGAAGCTCATCCAATTCGCTCCGGGCGAGGTGCAGAATCTGCCCGGATACCAGGGCACCGGCAACGGCTCGGCGTCCACGCTCGGCGGCTTCCAGGCCTGGCAGGTGGGCGGCACGTACCAGCGGGGCGGCCAGACCCGGGTCATCGCGCAGAAAACCGTGGTGATCCCCAGCCAGGGCGCGGTCTACGTGCTGCAGCTCAACGCCGACGGGCTGGAAAGCGACCAGGGCCCGCTGATGGACGCCACCAACATCATCGACGACCAGACCACCATCACGGGCTGAATGGCGGGCCGCGGGGCGCGGTTGCCTCTACGGTGAACGCATGACAGAGCAGTCGTATGCGGTGGACGCCGGTCATCCACCGTCGGCGCTGATGCGTCTGGTCAATCCGGTGATGGGGTTCTTGCTGCGCAGCCCGCTGGCCGGGCTGGCCCGCAAGCAGTTCATGGTGCTGAGTTTCACCGGGCGAAAGACGGGACGCGCTTATTCAATTCCGTTGAGCGCCCATGTGATTGACGGCGAGCTGTACGCGCTGACCGGAAATCCGTGGAAGCAGAACTTCCGCGACGGCGGACCGGTCCAGGTCGTTTACGACGGCAAGACGACGGCGATGCGCGGCGAGCTCATCCGCGACCGGGCCGTCGTCTCCGACCTGCTGGTGCGCTGCGCCGAGTCCTACGGGGTCCAGCGCGCGCAGCGCATGATCGGGTTGAAGTTTCGCGACCAGCGCATCCCGACCCGCGACGAGTTCGCCGAGGCGGTCGACCGGCTGCATCTGGGTGCGGTGCGGCTGAGTCCGGCGTCCTAGCACCGCACCCGCTCAGGTGGTGTCGCCGCTCTCGGGCGCGCGCAGGTGGGCGCCCCGCAGGCGCTGGTCGAATCGCGAGCGCGCGGTGATGACCTCTTTGCCCAGCGCCGAGAAGTCCTCGGCGATCCGTTGGGCGAGCAGTCCGAGCTTGGTGTTTCCCGACTGGGACAGCGTTTTGAGCATGTTGAACGCGGCGTCTTCGTCGATGCCGTAGATCAGCATCAGCATGCCCTTGGTCCGCTCGATCACGCCGCGGCGCCCGGCGATTTCGGCGACCTTCGCGCTGATGGATTCCTCGCGGCTGCGCGCGGGCGTCGGCGTGACTTCGATGTAGAAGCCGTGCGTCCCGACGACGTTGCCGTCGTCATCGCAGAATTGGTCGCCCACCACCAGGACGTGATGGATCATGCCGCCGGTGTCCACGATGCGATGCCGTGTGCTGAATGCCTGACGACGCCTGATCATGTCGTTGATGCCGTCGGTCACCTGAGGACGATCGGCCGGATGCTTGTGCGACAGCACCAGTTCCGTGGTGGGTGTCACCGTGCCGGGTTGGTACCCGTGCATGCGCTGGACCTGGTCGGACCATACCCAGCGGTGGCCTTCGAAGTAGAAGCGGAACCAGCCCACGGATTGTGGGGTGGCGCCGGCCAGCCCCCGCTCGATCGCTGCGGCTTGGCTGTCTAGATTCCAAGCCACGGCTGACGTTTCGCGTAGTGGGCGGCAGAATTTGGTAGCGATCGCAGCTGGATCGCTACCGCCCGGGCGGGAAAACCGGTACTGCACATGCAGGAGTGGGATACCCCCATGGGGGTTAGGTTACATTTTCTGACCACTGGTCATGCCCGGAATCTCAAAATTGCCGGGCGAGTAAGTTTGGCGTTCAGATCCGGCGCCGCAGGCGTTCGACGAGGGCGACCAGCTTCGCGTGGTGCGACCCGGCCCAATAGATGCGGCCGCATTGCGTGCACCGGCTGAAGTCGTCGTAGTGCTCGCGGGTCAGCGGCTCCAGCTCATCGATCACGTCCTCCTTGGCGACCGGAGCCAACATGCCGTTGCAGCGCACACACCGGCTCAGCGGCGCCAGCCGTCGCTCCAAATCGAGCCGGCGGAGCACGGCGACCGCCTGCTCCTCCGGATCGTCCGAGCGAACAAACAGGCCATGGGTGACGGCGCGGCGCTTCAACAGGCCGCGGTCGCGGGTCAGCAGGATGCGCCGCTGCGCGCCGCTGATCTCGGCCAGGGTCTGGTCATCGGCGTCGTTCGACCACCACACGTCGAACCCGAACAGCCGCAGCAACCACGCGAGCCGGCCGAGGTTGACGTCGACGACGAAGCGCGGGTCGCGCAACGGCACGGGCCGAAGCCTGCCGGTCGGGCCGATGTCGAGCGCCTCGAACACCGGATAGGCGGCGACGCGGTCCCCGGAGACCGGGCGGTAATCGAACCCCCGGGCCGCATCGTTCACCAGGATGAGGTCGACCTCGGTGTGCGGAATTCCCATCGCCTCCAACACATCTTTGACGCTCTGGTGGGGTTTGAAGGGCCGGCGCACGGTGTGCCCGCGCAACGGCGCCGCGACGAAGTCATTGAGTTCGGCGTATGCCCGAACTTCGATGTAGCCGGTCGGCTCGCTCACGCCGGTCCCGCGCCCGCGGCCGCGCGGGTTCGGGTGACGACGGGCTGCTCGAACCCGGCGTCGGCCACGGCCCGTTGCACCGCCTCGCCGACCGCATTCGCGCGCTCGTGCGGCACCAGCGCGATCACACAGCCGCCGAAGCCGCCGCCGGTCATCCGCGCGCCCAGCGCGCCCGCGCGCACCGCGGTCTCAGCGATCAGGTCGATGCGTTCGGTGGTGATGCCGAAGTCGTCACGCATGGAGGCGTGCGAGGCGGTGAAGATCCTCCCGGCTTCGGAATAGTCCGAATTACGCAGCGCCGCAACGCAATCGATGACCCTCTGGTTTTCGGTCAGCACGTGTCGGGCGCGCCGGGCGTCGGCGGGATCGCGCACGGCCGTCAGGTCGACGGGCCCACGATCGGCGGCCTCACGCAGCGAGGACGCCGACAGTTCGGCCGCCGCCCGCTCGCACGACGCGCGCCGCGCCGCGTAGTCGCCGCCGGCGTGGCTGTGGCGCTGCCGCGAGTCGATCAGCAACAGCGTGACACCCGCGGCGGCCGGGTCGAAAACCACCGGCGTGACGGTGAGGTCGGCGAAGTCGATCAGCACCGCCGTCGCGTCGCGGCCGCAGAGCGCGGCCAGCTGATCGAGCAAACCCGTTGGCGCCCCGACGTATTCGTTTTCGGCGCGCTGGGCCAGCCGGGCCTGTTCCTTGGGGTCGATGCGGACACCCGCGGCCGTGGTGATCGCGCCCAGCGCCGCGCATTCCAGCGCCGCCGACGACGACAGACCCGAGCCCATGTGCAGGTCGCTGGTGATCGACATGGCGCCGCCCGGCACCGGGTGGCCGCCCTGGCGCAGCGCCCAGATCACCCCGGCCACGTAGGCCGCCCAGCCGGCCACCTCGCCGGGAACGGTGCCGATCCGAACGCGCACCGGGGCATCGGCGCGGTCGCTGACGACGGTGATCGCGTCGTCGTCGGTGGGCGTGAACGTCGCCACGGTGCGCTGCGGTAGCGCGATGGGCAGCGCGAAACCCAGGTTGTAGTCGGTGTGTTCGCCGATCAGGTTGATCCGCCCCGGGGCGGCGTAGCGGATCGGCGTGGTCATTGCGCGAGGCCCCGCAACAGCTGGGCCACGCTTTCCGGCGTGACGTCACCGATGAAGGCATCCATCGCCGATTCGGAGGCCGCCAGGTACTTGAGCTTGGTGGCGCTGCGCCGGATGGACATCAATTCGACGTGGAAGTAACCCTCGGCCTGGGCGGCGGTGTCGGCGTACTGATGCAGCGCCGAAATGTAGGGCAGCGGCGCGGAATACAGCCGGTCGAAGCGCCTGAGCACGTCGAGGTACACGTCGACGAATGCGCAGGATTCGTCCTCGCCGAGTTCGGTCAGGTTGCGCACGAACCGGTTCGGGTAGATGTGCACCTCCACCGGCCAGCGCGCCGCGAACGGCACGAACGCGGTGAACAACTCGTTGCGCGCGATGACGCGGCTGCCGGCCTCGACCTCGCGGGCCAGCAGGTCGGCGAACAGGTTGCCGCCGTGGCGTTCTCGATGCAGACGGGCCTGCTCCAGCATGGCGGCGGTGCGCGGCGTCAGATAGGGGTAGCCGTAGATCTGACCGTGCGGGTGGGTCAACGTCACCCCGATTTCCTCGCCGCGGTTCTCGAAGCAGAACACCTGCTCGATGCCCGGCCTGGCCATCAGGTCGGCGGTGCGATGCCGCCACGCCTCGACGACCAGCCGTGCGTGCGCCGGCTCGAGCTGGGCGACGGATCCGGTGTGGTCGGCCGAAAAGCAGATCACTTCGCAGCGGCCGTGCCCAGGCGCGGCCGCAAAGCCGTCGTCGGCGGGCACGGGCGGCGAGACCGGCGACGACGGCAGCGCGCCGGACAGGCTGGGGAAGCGGTTCTCGAAGACGACGACGTCGTAATCGGGCGCGGGCACCTCACTGGTCAGCCCGGTCGGGCCCGGGCACAGCGGGCACGCCTCGGGTGGCGGCTTGTAGGTGCGGTCCTGGCGCAGCGCCGCGATGATCACCCACTGCCCGGTGGACCGGTCGAACCGCAGCTGCGACTGCGCGGAGGGCTCAGCGGCACGCGACGGCAGCGGCCGGCGATCTTCGACCGGCGCCGGGTGATGCCCCGGCAGCGCGAAGAACAGCAGCTCACGACCGTCAGCCAGCTGCGCGCGCGTCGGCTCGGTCACGATGTCGAAGACTACTTTGGTCGCCGTGGCGCGGTTCGGGTAACCATGGGGGGTAAGCGCACGAGAGGGGTCATCGGAATAACTGTTCTTTACGAACGCGCCCGCAATTGGGTGATCGGCTCCGATCCTGGCTTGCTTCGGTTGCGCATGGCGACCCGGACGACGGCCGCGCTCGGCCTCTCCCTGCTGGCGCTCTTCATCCTGACCAAGGCGACGGGACAACCCCTGACCGTCGCCCTGCTGGGCGTCGTCATCACCATGGTCGCGTCACGCTCCGTCAACGAACCCGACCCGCGCCAGCAGCGAATCACCATGGCGCTGTTGCCGTTGCCGGCCGCGGTGTCCATCACCGCCGCCGCGGTGCTGGCCCCGCACCTGGTGGCCAGTGACGTCGTGTTCGTGGCCGTGGTCTTCACCGCGGCGTACATCCGCCGCTTCGGGGCGCGGGGCAGGGCGCTGGGCATGGTCGCGTTCATGTCCTACTTCTTCACGCTGTATCTGCACGCCCGCCTCGCGGAGCTGCCCTGGATGATCGGGGCGGTCGCGGTGGGCACCGTGTGCACGTTCGTGATGAGCACCTACGTGATGCCCGATCGACCGGAGCGGGTGTTGCGCGACACCGTTCGGGCCCTGCGCGCCCGGATGGCGATCGTCATCGACACCACCGCCGAAGCGGTGCGGACGGGCCGCCTCGATGAGCGGCGGCGCCGCCGCATGCGGGCCCGCACCATCCGGCTCAACGAGACCGCCCTGTTGGTGCAGAGCCAGATCGAAGACAAGGCCGACCCCGCCACCCTGTGGCCCGGCGTCACCACCGAGCAACTGGCCCCCTGGCTGCTGGATGCCGAGCTGGCCATCGAATGGGTGGCCACCGCCGGTCGACGGGCCGCCGTCCTTGCCTGCGAGGCCCCGGACGCCATCCCCGCACCCACCCGGGCCGCGCTCGTCGACGCGCTGACCGAGCTGGCGCGAGCGATCCGGCTCCCCGAACCCGACGGGCTGCGCCGGGCCGCCGACCGCGCGCAGCGACTGCTGGACGAGCAGCGCGGCCCCGCCTCGGACCCGGCCGGCGATGACTCGGGCGCCACCGCCGTGCGGCGCCTGGCCCTGGCGATAATCAACGCCGCCACAGCGACTTCCGATGTGCGGGCGATCGTCGACCGGGCCACCACCGGCCGCCCCCTCGACGACGCCGCCACCTCCCCGGCGGCGCCCGAGGGTGACGAACCCGACGAGGCCACCGAGGAAGAGCCGTCCACCGGGCTGCCGCCGACCACCCGGCAGGCCATCCAGGTGTCGGTCGCCGCATCGTTGGCCATCGTCGTCGGCGAGCTGGTGTCGCCCGCGCGCTGGTATTGGGCGGTGATCGCCGCGTTCGTCATCTTCGCCGGCACCAACTCCTGGGGCGAAACCTTGACCAAGGGCTGGCAACGGCTGCTCGGCACGCTGCTCGGCGTGCCCTGCGGCGTGCTGGTGGCCACGTTGCTGACCGGCCACAAGACCGCCGCGCTGGCCGGCATCTTCGTGTGCCTGTTCTGCGCCTTCTACTTCATGACGGTCACCTACAGCTTGATGACGTTCTGGATCACCACGATGCTGGCGCTGCTGTACGGCCTGCTCGGCCAGTTCTCGTTCGGCGTGCTGATGCTGCGCATCGAAGAGACGGCGATCGGTGCCGTCATCGGGGCGACGGTGGCGGTCCTGGTGCTGCCGACCAACACCAGAACCGCGATCCGCATCGACACCCGGGCCTTCTTGACGAGCCTGTCCGCCCTGATCGAGGTGTCGGCCGCGACGATGTTCGGCGAGGCGGACAGCGCCAGCCCCTCGGAGCAGGCGCGTCAGGTCGGTCGCGATCTACAGCAGTTCCGGGTCACCGCCAAGCCGTTGCTGGCCGGGGTCGCCGGGCTGGCCGGCCGGCGCAGCATCCGCCGCGCGCTGCGCATCTTCACCGCCTGCGACCGGTACGGTCGAAGCCTGGCGCGCAGCGCCGAGCAGTATCGCGATCCGGTCGGGTCACCCTCGCTGGCCTCGGAACTGGCGCAAGCGTTTTCGGCGGCCGCGGACCAGACGCGGCGCAACATCGAAGCGTTGCAGGAAGCCATCGAAGGGGGCCACGCACCGACGCTGATCTCGGCGGCCGACGAACTCGACGCCGCCGAGACGGTGGCCCGGCAACAGGACGGCGACGGCCGCGATGCCATGAGCCCCGACACCCGGCGGTTCCTCACCGCCGTGCACGCCCTGCGCCAGATCGAGCGCGCCATCATCACCGCGGCCACCAATCTCGGTGGGCGCGAGAGCGTCAAGACCGCCAGTCCCGCGTCGCGCTGATCCGGTGCCTCGCAGATTTGCTAGGCGATCCGCACGCACGCGGCTAGCATCGTGCTAACCGCCACCGCCAGGGCAGCAGTCGAGGAGAAATCCGATGGCGACACCGAACCTTCCGCCGGGCTTCGATTTCACCGACCCCGACATCTACGCCCGTCGGCTTCCGGTGCAGGAGTTCGCCGAACTGCGTGCCACGCAACCCATCTGGTGGAACGAGCAGCCGCTGGATCAAGGGGGCTTCGGCGACGGCGGTTACTGGGTGGTGACCAAGCACCGCGACGTGCGCGAGGTGTCGCTGCGCAGCGATGTCTTCTCGTCGGCCACCAAGTCGATCGTGCCGCGCTACCGGGAAGACTTGGCGCAGGGGCAGATCGAGGCGGGGCGGGCGTCGATGATCATGATGGACGACCCCGAGCACAGCCGGTTGCGCAAGATCGTCTCGCGGGGCTTCACGCCTCGGGCGGTCGAGCGGCTGCGCGCCGAACTCACCGAACGCGCGCGACGCATCACCGCCGACGCCGCCGCGCACGGCTCGGGCGATTTCGTCCGGCAGGTGGCGTGCGAGCTGCCGCTGCAGGCCATTTCGGGACTGCTCGGTGTGCCGACGGAGGACTACGACAAGCTGTTCGACTGGACCAACAACATGATCGGCAGCGACGACCCGGAGTTCGCCGGCAATGACGCGCTGACGTCGGCGGGTGAATTGATGTGGTACGCCATGCAATTGGCGGCGCGCAAGGCCGAGGAACCCGGCCCGAAGGATCGCGACATCGTCACCACGCTGATCGAGGCCGATTCCGAGGAGCAGCGACTCTCCGAGGCCGAGTTCGGCATGTTCGTGGTCACCCTGGCCGTGGCCGGCAACGAGACGACCCGCAACTCGATCACCCAGGGGATGATGGCCTTCACCGACCACCCGGACCAGTGGGAGTTGTTCAAGGCACAGCGGCCGCAGACGGCGGCCGACGAGATCATCCGCTGGGCTACCCCGATCACAGCGTTCCAGCGCACCGCGTTGACGGACACCGAACTCGGCGGCGTGGCCATCAAGCAGGGCCAGCGGGTGGTGCTGTTCTACCGGTCGGCGAACTTCGACGACGAGGTCTTCGACGAGCCGTTCACCTTCGACATCATGCGCAGCCCCAACCCGCACGTCGGATTCGGCGGCACCGGAGCGCATTACTGCATCGGCGCCAACCTGGCGCGCATGACGATCGATCTGATGTTCAACGCGATCGCCGACCGCATGCCCGATCTGAGCTCGGCCGGCGATCCCGAACGGTTGCGGTCGTCGTTCATCAACGGGATCAAGCATTGGCAGGTCGACTACCGCGGGACCTGCCCGGCGGGGCGCTAGCTGGGCTGGAAAGGCTGCTCTCGCTCGGTTTCCTGGCGCTCCCCCGCGGCGATGAAGTCTTCGATCAGCTCGACCACCCGGTTGGGCGCCTCCACCTGTGCGAAGTGGCCCACGTCGGGCAGCACCTCGAGCCGGGCGTCGGTGCGCGCCTCGTGTGCGGCGTAGGCGTGCGCGACGGGAATGATGCCGTCGCGCTCCCCCCAGATGGCCATGACCGGTAGCTCCTCGCGCAGCCGCAGCCGGTTGAGCGCGCTGACGGCCTGTCCGCGGTAGTCGACGACCGATCGCAGCGTCTTGAGGAACGATTGTCGCGTCTCGCCATCCGACAGCGACGAGTAGGCGCTCCACAGCTCGGCACCGCGCGGCGACTGGATGCCGGCGCTGCGCAGCCAGGACCGCAGCTTGTTGCCGACGGACAGGACGGGGTGCGGCGCGATGATCGGCAAGACCAGCTCCGCCCCGGGTGCAGAGAGCAGCCGCAGCACCCATCCCACGTCCGGGCCCAGGCCGCCGCTGCTGATCAGGATCAACCCCTTGGCGTAGTCGGGGTGCTGATAGACGAACTGCATCGCCACCCCGCCACCGAGGGAGTGACCGACGAGGGTCGCCTGGCTGACGCCGAGCTCGTCCAGGAAATCCCGCAGCCAGACCGCGAACGCGCCCAGCGAATAGTCCGTGCGGGGCTTCGCCGACTCGCCGTGGCCGAGCAGGTCCGGGGCGATGACCCGGAACTTCTTCGACAACGGCGGTATCACCGACCGCCAAGTCTCCGCGCTGCCCGCCATGCCGTGGATGAGCAGCAACACCTCGCCGTCACCCTCGTCGCGGTACGCGATGCGATCGCCGTGCAGGTCGAGAACCTTCACCTCACTCATCCGCCCTGGGTACCCGCTTTGGGCTGCCTACAGCGATGATCTAGTGCATGACCGAACCGGTTGCGACCCGCGTGGCCGTCTACCTCGACTTCGACAACATCGTGATCTCCCGATATGACCAGATTCACGGTCGGAACTCGTTTCAGCGGGACAAGGCCAAGGGCCTCGAGCAGCAATCTGAGCGGCTGGACCGGGCGACCGTGGACGTCGGCGCGATCCTCGACTTCGCGTCGTCCTTCGGGACCCTGGTGCTCACCCGGGCCTACGCGGACTGGTCGGCGGATATCAACGCCGGGTACCGCGGACAGTTGGTGGGCCGCGCGGTCGACCTGGTGCAGCTGTTCCCGGCGGCGGCGTACGGCAAGAACGGCGCCGACATCCGGTTGGCGGTCGACGCAGTCGAGGACATGTTCCGGCTGCCCGACCTGACCCACGTGGTGATCGTCGCCGGTGACTCCGACTACATTCCGTTGGCCCAGCGCTGCAAGAGGCTGGGCCGGTACGTGGTGGGCATCGGGGTGGCCGGCGCGTCGAGCCGGGCGCTTGCGGCGGCCTGCGACGAGTTCGTCATCTACGACGCGCTGCCCGGCGTTCCGGTGCCCGCCGACGCGGGATCGGCCAAGCCGAAGAAAGCGGCCGGCCGCGGCAAGTCGGCCCAGCCCGAGGAAGCCGACGAGCCCGAGGAGCAGCCCGACCCGCAGGCCGCCGCGACCGCGCTGCTCACCCGCGCGCTGCGGATCGGCCTGGAGAAAGACGACGTCGAGTGGCTGCACAACTCCGCGGTGAAGGCCCAGATGAAGCGGATGGACCCGTCGTTCAGCGAAAGATCCCTGGGATTCCGCTCGTTCAGCGATTTCCTGCGGTCGCGGTCCGACGTCGTCGAGCTGGACGAGACCTCGACGACGCGGACGGTGCGGCTGCGCGCGCAGGATTGAGGATCGCGACCCGCGCGATGCCGCCATGCATTTCCCGTTGGATGTATGGCGCTTCGTCCATCAGTGCGCCGATATCGTTGACACCCCTGGGCACCGGCCATACATTATTCGAAAGTCGTCCGCACGTTGTGCGGAACCAAGGAGACCGTCATGACCGTCGGTGCCGCTCCCCCAAGCGTTTTCGAGGCCGACCTGCCGACGCTGTCCTACGACCCCGAGGAAACGCCCGCCCAGGTCTACCCGCGACTGCGCGAGGCGCAGCGGCGGGCCCCCGTCGCGCTGGGACCGCACGGGCCCGAGGTGCTCTCCTATCACCTGGTCCGTTCCGTGCTTCGCGATCCCCGATTCCAGATCCCGCCCGGCATCAACCTGCTCGCCCAGGGCATCGACTCGGGGCCGCTGTGGGACAAGGTGGCCAACAGCCTGCTGTGCCTCGAGGGTGACGCGCACCATCGGCTGCGCAGCCTGTGCTCCAAGGCCTTCACCCCGCGCACGGTCGCGCGCCTGCACGACACCATGGTCGGGGTGCTCAACGAGCTGGTCGCCCGGGTGGCGGCCGCGGGCCGCTGCGACGTCGTCACCGATATCGCCCGCCCGTACCCCGTTCCGATCATCTGCGCGCTGCTCGGCGCGCCCCGCGAGGACTGGGAACAGTTTTCGTTGTGGGCCGACGACGTGTTCAAGGCCTTCAGCTTCACCGTCGACCTGCGCGCGGTCGAGCCGGTCGTGATGCGCGCGTGGCGCCAGCTCGACGACTACGTCGACGAGATGGTCGCCCGGCGGCGGCACAGCTTGACCGATGACCTGCTCTCCGACCTGATCCGCGCCGAGGACGAGGGCGACCGCCTCGACGCCGCCGAGCTGCGCATGTTGGCGGGCGGACTGCTGCTGGCGGGGACGGACACCACCCGCAACCAGGTGGCTGCCTCGGTGCAGGTCCTGTGTGAACATCCTGACCAGTGGGAGCTGCTGCAGCAGCGTCCCGAGCTGGCGATGCGTGCCGTCGAGGAGACCATGCGGCACTCGCCGATCGCCTGCGGCACGCTGCGGCTGGTGGTCGAGGACGCCGAGCTCGACGGCTACTCGTTTCCCGCCGGCACCGCCGTACTGGTGAATACCTTTGCCGCCAACCGTGATCCGGTGGTGTACGACGACCCCGACCGGGTCGACATCACCCGCGCGGCGCCGCCGCCCATCCTGACGTTCGGCGGCGGGGTGCACTACTGCCTGGGCGCGAACCTGGCCAGGCGCGAGATCGCCGAAGCGCTGAACGTCCTGGCGAACGGGCTGCGCCACCCGCGCATCGCCGGACCGGCACCGTGGAAGCCGATGGTGAGCCTGAGCGGTCCCAAGAGCCTGCCCATCGAGTTCGACCGGTAACCATCGGCCCCTTCCGCCGGGCGCAGGTTGTGACAAAGCGCGCCATACGCCCGAGTCGCGGCCGCATCGGGGCGGCTTTACGCTGCTTGGTTACACGAACGTAATGGGGGTTTTCGATGCGTGCAGCCTGGGCGCGTGCCCGGTGGCGGCGCCGGTCGCGCTACCGGCGCGCCGCGGTCGCGTCGGCGGCCTGCCTGGCGTTGGCCTCCTGTTCGGAAACCGCGGCGCCGCCCCCGCTCACCGCCACCACCTCCACATCCGTCTCCAAGACCAGCACCCGCGCGGCGGCCCCGCCCGCACCGATCACCGGGCCGCTGGAAAAGGACTGGAAAAGTTACGGCGGCACGGCCTATTTCGGCTGCCCGGAGAAATTCTCGGCCGGCAAATCGGCGCTCGAGGACATCCGGCCGAAAATCTTCGACCCGAAGACCGGGCAATACGTCGCGCCCGCCATCCCCACCGTGCCGGCCGGGGAGAGCCTCATCGGCGGCATGTGCGCGCTGACCGGCACGGCCGACGACATGAAGGTCGTCTATCTCGTCGCCACCACCGGGCCGGCGCAGCCACCCGCGCCCGCAGCCACCAAAACCACCGCGTACGTCTACGACTCCAAATCGGGCCAGCAGGTCGCCACCAAGGAGCTGCAGCCGCCGTCGCTCGACCTGAAGCCGACCGCACCCAAGGACTGGGGACTGGGATCGACCGCCTCCGGCGTGGCGTGGCTGAACGCCTTCACCGACGGCCACGGCGCCGCGTCGCCGCCGCGCACCGTCGTGCTGTCCGGCGGTGACCTGTCGACGATCTGGACCGATCCGCAGCCCGGCCGGGTCTGGCAGGACGTGCTCGCGTTCCAGCGCAACACCGAACCCGGCAAGACATCCGGCGCCGAGTTGCGCCGGCCCAGCGGGGAGGCGATCTTTCAGGACAACGACGTGCAGTCCGTCGACGCCGAATTGACCGACGGGCCGAACAAACTGGTGAAGCTCACGCACTGGGATTCGTATAACCCCCCGGCGCTGTCGACGATGTTCTACGACCTCAACGCCAAGTCCATCATCAAGATCGGTGATTCGGACCGGATTTCCGGCGGTGGGCTGAGCGCGGCGCTGTCCGACGGGAAGCTGTTCGTCGACGGCCACGGTTCGGACACTTCGCAATTCGGCTTCGGCGTCTGGAATCTGCGCACCCAACAATGGGACTTCCAAAAGAGCCGCGACGACGCCAAGAAGCTGTCGGTCTCCAAGCTGGCGTTCTTCGAAGACCACCTCTACATCACCGGCACCGGCGGGACGAATTCCGTGATCGCCTTGCCCGCAACCGATCCCGTCGCACCCAACTGGGCGCTACGCCCGTTCGAGCGGATCTCCGGATGGACGCTGGTGTGTCGCGGTGAGACGGCGCCGGGCGCCAACGGCGAGTGCAAGGAAATCGTCATGGTGCAAGACCAGGACGGCCACTACCCCGGGCCCTGGTTCTGACGTTCGGTCGCGCACTAGAACAGGCCGAGGGCCTGCGGCACCATGTACAGACCGAAGCCGATGGTCACGAAACACAGTGCGCGGGTGACGTATTTGTGCAGCCCCCGCATGCGCCACCGCTCGGGCAACGCCCTGGCCTCCAGCGCCAGCAGCAGGCCCAGCACGATCGGCAGCAACAGCGCGTTCATGACCTCGACGTCGACCGCCAGGTTGACCAGGTCGACACTGGCCAACACCAGCACCGCGCCCACGATGTGGGCGAGCGCGTAGGTGACGTAGAACTTGGCGGTCGCACGGTTGGGCCGCTCGTTGAGCGTGTGCTTCCAGCCGAACACCTCCGCGAGCCCCCAGGCCCCGGCCAGCGAGGCCACGATGGCGGCCACCAGCGCCGCGCCCAGCATGCCCAGGCCGAACAGCACCGTCCCGCCGACGTGGCCCAGATAGGGCGTCAGCGATTGGGCGATCTGGCCGACGGTTTCCAGCTCCGCCCCGCCGCCGTGTTTTCCGATGGTCCCAATAGTGGACGCCATCGTGATCACCACCGCGATCATGATCAGCTGGGTCAGCACCGCGCCGAACGCGGTGTCGTAGCGAGCCTGCCGAATCGTGCTCTCCGACAAGCGCTTATCGACGACCGCGCCCTGCTGGTAGAAGATCATCCACGGCATGATGACCGCGCCGACGTTGGCCGCGACCAACAGCAGGTACGACGAGTTGCCCAGCGGCATCGACGACAGACCGTCCACCAGCGCCCTCGGATCGGGCCGGGCCATCACCATGGCCACCAGAAACGCCAGCTCGGCCGCGCCGACGACGAGGCCGATGCGTTCGACGCGCCGGTAGCTGCCGGTCAGCGCCAGCCCCAGCAGGGCGGCGGTGGCGACCGGAATGCTCACCCAGCGCGAGACGCCGAACAGTTCCCCGACCCCGGCGACGCCGGCGAATTCGGTCAGCAGCGCCCCGATCGCGGAGGCGAACAGCGTGAAGGCCGACAGCCACGCCCAGCCGCGGCCGAACCGCTCCCGGATCAGCGAGCCGTGGCCGCGTCCGGTGACGATGCCGAGCCGCACGGTCATCTCCTGCACGACGTAGAGGACTGGCATCAGGATCAGCTGCGGCAGCACCATCCGGTAGCCCCACTGGGCCCCGGACTGCGACGCGGTGATGAGCGAGCCCGCGTCGGTGTCGGCGAGCATCACCACCAGGCCGGGCCCCCACACCGAGAGCAGTCCCCACCGTAGCCACCGGCCACGGGTTCGCAGCGATACCGGCGGCCGGTCGCCGAATCCGTCGGCCACCGGCTGCGTGGTTGTCTCGGTCACCCGGCGATGATAACTAAGGGTCGCCTAACCGCGGGCGTTATCCCGGAGAGCGCCATTGACCAAAAACGCACAACCATTCTCGAAAATGCGATAGGTCTTCTCGAAAAGCGAGAGTACGTTACCCAGGTATGCAAACGGTGCGTAGCTTCTGCCGCGTCTGCACCTCGGTCTGCGGCATCCTCGTCGACGTCGACGGCGACGAGGTGGTCCGCGTCCGCGGCGACCAGGACCATCCCTTCTCGCACGGCTACACCTGCCCCAAGGGCCGCGCGCTGCCGCAGCTGCACCACCACCCCGATCGGCTCGAGCGTCCGCGGATGCGGGTGGACGGGCGGTTGCAGGACGCCACCTGGGACGCCTGCCTGGACGACCTGGGCACCCGGCTGAAGCAGATCATCGATCGGCACGGACCGGCGTCGGTCGCGTTCTACTTCTCCACCATGGAAAGCGCCGGCTTCCGGATGGCCGAGGCCCTGCACGCCGCGATCGGCACGCCGGCCAAGTTCAGCCCGCTGACCATCGACGGCACCGCCAAGCCGCTGGTCTCGGATCTAGTCGGCGGGTTCATGGGGCTGTCCGGCCGCACCGACCTGGACAACGCCGACTTCCTTTTGCTGGTTGGCGTCAATCCCGTTGTGTCGCATGGCCATGCGATCTCGATGCCCAACCCGACCGGCACGGTGCGCGAAATCGCCCGGCGCGGTCAGGTGTGGGTGATCGACCCGCGCCGCACCGAGACCGCCCGGCTGGCCACCGCCCATCTGGCGCCGCGGCCCAGCACCGACCACGCGGTGCTGGCCTATCTGGTACGCGAAATCCTGTGCGACGGAATGAAATCCGATGTACCGGTGCAGGGCATCGACGCGCTGTCCGCCGCGGTGGCGCCGTTCACGCTCGAGCACACCGCAGCGCTGGCCGATGTCGCGAAAGCCGACCTGCTCCGGCTGTGCGAGGCGGTGCGCGCCGCCGAGTGCGTCGCGGTGGAAACCGGCACCGGTGTCACCATGACGGCCGAACGCGCGAACGTCACGCAGTGGCTCGCGTGGGTGCTGATGATCCTCACCGGTGCGATGAACCGGCCCGGCGGGACGTGGTTTCATCCCGGATTCGCCTACCAGCTAGAGACTTTCGGCGAGTTCCTGCCCGTCACGCCGATCGAGGGTGTCTTCGGTCCCGGTCCGCGCAGCCGCCCCGAGGCGCAGGCCTTCATCAACGAGTGGCCGTGCGCGGTGTTGCCCGACGAAATCGCCGCCGGCAACATCCGCGCGCTGATCAACGTCGGCGGCAGTCTGGTCACCTCGTTCCCCGAGACGGGCAAGCTGATTCCGGCCCTGCAGAACCTCGAGGTGTTCGCCACCACCGAGATCATCAACAACGAGACCACCGAACTGGCCACCCACGTCCTGCCCACCAAGGATCCGCTGGAGCGGCCCGACATCACCATCCACGACATCCTGAGTTCGCATGTGTCGGTCCAGTACAGCCCGGCCGTCGTGGCCCCGGTCGGCGAGCGGCGCTCGATGTGGTGGGTGTTCGCCGAGCTCGGCCGGCGGCTCGGCTATGACCTCGGCAATCTCGGGAACCCCGACACCAGCACCGACGACGACGTGCTGGCCGTCCTATTGGCAGGCGCGCGAACGGGTTTCGACGAGGTAGCGGCGGCGGGTTGGGCCGAGGCTCCGCGCGAGTTACCGGCGGCCTGGGTCGACGAACATGTCGCGCGGATGGGGGGCTGGCGGCTGGCGCCGCCGCTGCTGGTCGACCAGCTCGCCGCGCTGGAACCGCCCGCACCCCTGGTGATGGTGCCGCGCCGGCAGCGCCGAAAGCTCAACGGGCAGCTGGACTTTCTCGGTGAGGCGCCCGAGATCCTCATCCATCCCGACGATGGCGCAGCGGCCGGGGTCATAACCGGCCAGAGGGTGACCGTCCGCAGCACGAGCGGAGAACTGACCGGCATCGCAAAGGTCGACGACTCCATCCGGCGCGGAGCGGTGTCGATCCCGCACGGCCACCACGTCGCCAACGTCAACCGCCTGACCAACAAGGACGATATCGACGTGGTGACCGGCATGGTGCGCTACTCCGGCATTCCCGTGAGCCTGCACCCCGCCTAGGCGGACAGATCCCTGACTCTGCTTGGTGACGTCGGGCAGTCGGCGCAGGCAGACAGTTTGTGACGCAACAGCTTGCGGATAATCAAGATCGAGGGTTCAGTCGATTAGATAGGCGGGCAATCGGTGACGGTGATCATTTCCCGCGTGGCCAACGCGCTGATCGCCGATGTCGACGTCACGGTACCGACGACGTCGATCAATAGACGGGTCCTGGACCGTTACCGCCGCCGCCACGGTGGTCTGTGGGTCGGCGGCCGGCTCACCGTTACCGAGACCGATGTTCAGTTCCACGCCAACGCCCTCAACCGCGCGATCCAGTCGGGACAACTGGACATCGTCGTCGACCTCGGTTCGGTCGAAGCCGTGGAACTGCTGCCGGGTGTTCTCACCAAAATCGTCGCCATACACACCGGTGACCGGGCGACCAAAATTCGCTGCTTCGGGGCAGCGAAGGTCGCGGACCAAATTCGCACTGCAGCGTCTGCCGCGGGAGCTTGAACTGGCTCCGGTCAGGTCTTGCACCGTTCGATGAATCGGGAGGCGAGGAAGTCATCTGCACCACAGATCACCGCGTCGGCTGTCCGGTGTGCCCAGTCGTGACAGGGTGTCGTGGGCCGCGATCATGTCGATGCTGCGCGGTGAGATGTCAGTGTCGCCCGGCCGTACCGACAACGTGGCCGCAACGGCTCTCGGTGAACGCCATCAGAAGACCGCGTCGGCTAAGCGGTCGACCTGGTCGATCTCGGCGACACACGGATGGAAGATGACTCCGTCGAAACCTAGGTCGCGGTAGGCGCGCACGGTCTCGATCGCCTCGTCCGCCGAGCTGAGCATGTCGGCGACGTTGAGGGCGGCGAAGTCAGGCTTGAAGCCGTAGTAGCGCTGCAGATGGGAGCGACCCATAGCGATGGTGTCGGCATCGCCGAAAGCGAAGTTGACGCTGGCCGCAAGCCACGGGCGTCCCGCGCGGCCCGCCTCCGCCCATGCCACCCGCACCCGATCGGCCAGCGCAGACTGGTTGGCGTAGTCACGCAACGCTCCTGCGGTCCAGCCGTCACCGATCGCGGCCGCGCGGCTGATCGTCGCGTCCGCTCGCCCGCCGAACAGGATCGGAATCCGCACGGGCGCAGGGGTCAGCGGCTTATCGCCCGTCACGGTGTGGGCGTCACACGTTGCGCGCACCACGGCCACGGTCTCGTCGAGGATGCGCCCGCGCCGGCGATAGTCCACGCCGACAGCGGTGTAGTCATCGGGTCGGCTGCCGATGCCCAGGCCGAGGGTGAGCCGCCCACCGGATGCGGCGGCAAGGGTGGCGACTTGCTTGGCCAGCGGCACCGCGGGGTACAGCGGAGCCAGCAGCACGTTGGTCGTCAGGCCGATGTTTGTGGTCGCGCCCGCGGCTACAGACATCGCGACCAGCGAGTCGAGGCTTTCGTAGACCAGCCGGTCTATGGCGGCTAGTGCCGCGAAACCGCGCCGTTCGGCTCGACGCGCCCACTCGGCGGTCAACGGCCCGGGCACGTGTGCGATATGGCTGGGCAGTCCGATTCCAATGTGCATGGCGATATCGCTCCTTATGAGTTGATTGCCGCAAAGACGTCGTCGTAGTTGCCGTCGCGGGCGGCGAATCGCACGTGTTTGGCGGCATCGACCACGATCTCTGCGGCGTCAGGCCGGCCGTGCAACAGCGAAAATGCCTCGGCGACAAAGGCGTTGACCGACATCGTGGCCGCGCCATCGCCCCGTTCGGCAAGCATGTCGGTCTGGACCCGCGGCGGGATGATCTCAATGACCTGGACCCGGGTGTGACGCAATTGGTGGCGCAACGACTGGGTGTAGGCGTGCAAGCCCGCTTTGGTCGCTGAGTAGCTCGGCGCGTCCGCTCTGGGGACGAACGCTAAAGCGGAGGTGATGTTGGCGATTGCGGCGTGCTGCTGGGAGAGCAGCGTGGGTAGCAGTGCCGCCGTGAGCCGTATCGGGCCCAGCAGGTTGACCGCGACCGTCTGCTCGGCGATGTCCGCCGAGGTGGTTAGCAGGTCCTCGGAGCGCATCACCCCCGCGTTGTTGATCAGGATGTTCAGACCGGGGTGGCTGCCGGTCAGCTCAGCGGCCAACCGGTTGATGCTGTCCGGCTCCGCCAGGTCCAAGTGGCGGTATTCGATGCCCGGGTTGGCATCGGCGACGGCCTGCAGCACGCCGCGACGGCGTCCGGCGATCACGACCTGGTTGCCGGCTCGGTGCAGGGTTTCGGCCAGGCAGCGACCGATTCCGGTGCCGCCACCGGTGACCAAAATGGTGTTTCCTGTCGGCTTCATGGACTTCAGGCTCGCAGCGACGGCGGTGAACTTGCGATCGTTGCGGCGAAATTGTGCAGAAGTCCTCACCCAGACCGCGATCGACGCATACTTTTCGTTGTGCTTGACGACTTAGACGCGCAGATTCTGCATGCCCTGCAGCTGGCTCCTCGGGTGTCGTTTCGCCGGATCGCCACCGTCGTCGAAGCCACTGAGCAAACGGTCGCGCGTCGCTACCATCGGCTGCGCCGCGACGGCGTGGTGCGCGTTGTCGGGCTGGAGAACCGGTGGACCGATGGGGAAGGGAGTTGGGTGTGCCGGATGCGCGCCGCACCCGAACGCATCCAGCAGCTGGCCGACGCCTTGGTGCGCCGGCCAGACGTGTCTCATGCCAACGTGCTGGCGGGATGGACCGACCTGGTTTGCGTCATCCGTGCGCCGGTGGGTGACACCCGGGAGGATCTCCTGAAGCTACTCCCGCGAACAGCCTCGGTCACCGACATCACCATCGACCTGCTGCTGCATTCGTTCGGGCAGCCTCACAGTGCACCGTGGACCGGTTACGGCCGCACCCTCACCGACCGGCAGGCCGCAGCGATCCTGGCGGAGCGAACCGGTCGGATGCCCGGCGCTCAGCGGTGCTCGCCCACTGCCGCGGACCGCCCGATCTTCGAGGCGCTCGCCGAGGACGGCCGGACGTCGCAACCGAAACTCGCCGCACGCGCCGGCTGGTCGGTGGCCAGAGTGGGCCGGCGACTCGGGGCGCTCGAAGCCGGCGGCGCCCTGCTCTTCGACGTCGACGTGTTACCGGAACGACTCGGCCACCAGCTCAGCGCGATGCTGTGGCTGACAGTAGCGCCCCGCGACATCCAATCCGTGGGCGAGCGCATCGCTGCGCACCACCACATCGCCTTCGCCGGCGCCATTAGTGGGACCAAAAACCTTGTGGCGATTGCGATCTGCCGGGACATCGATGATCTGTACCGGTACCTCAGTGAGCAACTCGGACAGATCGCGGAAATTCTCAGTTACGAGGTCAACATCCGCACTCAACGCCTCAAGCAGCACGGATCGCTGGTGGCGCAAGGAAGGCTGATCAACTCCCGCCCCTTCCGCACTGGGCGCTGAGCCGCCCCGGCGCGGCGCGCCGTCGAATGAAGCACGGCTGCATCTTCAGCCCTGCTCGCGGACAACTCTTTTCGCTCCGAAGGCGACGAGCGCGGTGCAGATCACCAGCACGCCGGTGGCCGCGGCTTCGGCGATCAACGAGCCGGAGTTCAGCACTTGCCGGTCCGGCACCAGGGAAATGCCCATCTCGTTCTTGGCGTCGCCGGCCAGTACCGCCGGATAGACCAGGCACACGACGGCGGTGACGAACGCGACGACCGCGCATCCACAGGCGACGAGCCCGAGCACGCGCACTCGGGCCGCGCCCAGGACCGCGGCGCCGGCCGCCAGGGAGGCGATCAACACGACCCATCCCGGCACGCTGTCCACCATGCCGGCGAGCAGATGGCCATATTCCTGCCTGTCCTCGCCGACGTAGACGCCCAGGCCATTCCACCGAATGGGCAATCCCAGCCGGCTGACGTCGACCCAGGGCAGCAGTGTCAATGCGGCTGATGCGATGGCCGCCGCGACGGCCACCACGGTGATCACCTTGGTACGCAGCATGTTTCCTTTCGATCGGCCGGCCGGCCGGGACGAATTTCGCGCCGGCCACTCAGGGTAGGCGGGATGGCCCGTCACGCAACGGGCGAGTTAACCCCCGAGGTCAGGGGTACCCCACCGGGCATGAGGTGGGTAACCGAGCACGCGGTCGCGATCTTCTCGGCTTTGCTTTCGGCGTTCTGGGCTGCGGTGGGAATCGTCGTTCGGCAGCGCGCGACCCACCGGGTTCCGGGTGATGAGGCCATGTCCGCGGCGATGGCGACGACGCTGGTTCGCCAGCCGCTGTGGTGGGCCGGGACGTTTGCCGCGGTTGCGGGCTACGCGTTTCAGGCCGTGGCGCTGGCCCACGGCTCGCTGCTGTTGGTCCAGCCGTTGTTGGTGTCGTCACTGCTGTTCGCGCTGCCGCTGAGCGCGGCGCTGTGCCACCAGCGCATCAGCGCGCCCCAGTGGGGGTGGGCGATGCTGCTGACGGCGGCGCTGGCGGTTTTCCTGCTGGTGGGCGAGCCCCGGGAAGGGCATAGCCGCCCCCCGATACCGGCGTGGACGCTGGCGTTGGCGATCACGGTCCCCGCGGTGATCGCCTGCGTCGTCGCCGCGCACCGCGCCGCGGGCCGGATGCGAGCGTCACTGCTGGGTGTCGCCGTGGCGGTCCTGCTCGGCATGATCGCCGTGGTGACCAAGGTCTGCACCCACCGCTTCGCGATGGGCGGTTGGCATGCGCTCTTGACCGTCCCGGCCCCGTACGTGCTGGTCGGGCTCGCGGTGACGGTCACGGTAGTGCAGAACTCCGCGTTTCACGCCGGCGCGCTGCAGGCGTCGGTGCCGATCATGCTGGTGGGCGAACCGGTGGTCGCCGTCCTGCTCGGCGTGGTGGTGCTCGG
The DNA here is from genome assembly GCF_001673615.1 of Mycobacterium sp. 1245499.0. Lineage (NCBI taxonomy): Bacteria > Bacillati > Actinomycetota > Actinomycetes > Mycobacteriales > Mycobacteriaceae > Mycobacterium > Mycobacterium sp. 1245499.0. The sequence goes on along the minus strand of NZ_LZMG01000149.1, from coordinate 30,297 downwards.
CGAGCACCTGGCGGTGGGCGGCGCGAGCGCGCTCGTCCTCGTCCTCGCGGTGGTGGCCATGGGGGCGGCCACCGTCGCGCTCGGCCGCAGCCAGGCCATCGAAAACGGCGGCGTCGCGGGCGAGGCGCCCACCGCAGCGCCGGAGCGTGACGAGGCCGCGCTGACGGCGGTCGGGGTAAGCCCGCGCGGCGGGCGTTACGCCAACTGATCCTGGGGTATCGGTTCGGGCAGCGTGTTCGCTTTGGTGGTCATGTCTTTGCATTCGCCGTAGATGGTGATCGACCCGCCGGAATTCTGCACCGGCGAGTAGGGATCGAAGACCGCCGTAACCCCTTGTTTGCTGACCGCGGAGCCATGCGTGCGGAAGTCTCCCGGCCCGCCCCAGCCGTGTTGTTTCAGGGTCGCGACCATCTGCTCGATCTCGGCTCGGGATGCTTCCAGGGTGGGCGCGTGGTCGTAGGCGATGCCGACGATTCCCCGGAAGGGCGCCACAGCCTGGTCGTTACAGGAGTCGCGGCTGAAATGCGCCGACACGCCTTTGAGTCCCAGCGTGGTGGCGATCTCTCGCGCCGCATTGACCACTTGGGCCCTGGATTGTTCGGGAGTCATCGGGTTGGGCACCCCTTCGCTCAGATTCCTTACGCTGCTGCAGGATTGAAGCGCGAGGGTCAGCACCCCCGCCGCGGCGAGGGCAAGCAACCACCGCCAGGTGGCGCTGCTGATTCCCCTTAAGGTGTTCATGGCTGTTCTCAATGGTAGTGGCCTCCTGTCGGGCGTCGAAGTGCCTCCGGGTCGAATTCATCGGGGAGCCAGTAACTGCCGCGGTGCTGTGCGGTCATATTGTCGTGTTCGAGTGCGTCACCGTGACCGGATGCGATGTCGGCGATGCTGAACAACGATTCGTTCCCGGGCGTGAAGTAGGAGCTGTGGTCCTTCAGCGGGAAGGTCAGCCCCGGCGCTTCGGCCTTGAACCGTGTCGAACCCCAGCCTTCGACGGCCGGGTCGCTACCGAGCCCGACCGTGACTCCGGTTCCGGGCAGGTGTCCCTGGATGCCGCCGAGGTGGGTGATCGGGTCGGTGGATGCGGCGCCGACATAGACGTGTCCGCCTTCGGGAAGGTGGAAGTCGCCGGCATTGTGGGCAAGGTCGGTTCCTGGACAGCCCACCAGGACAACGTCATTGGCGTGCATCCCGGATCCCGCCGCGGCGTCGGCCACCGTAGTGGAGCCGTAGGAATGACCCACCACGGTCACGTGTGAGTTGCCCGGTTGGTGAGTTACGCCGAGCGCGTTGACATCCCCGGCCAGTAGGCTTCCTCCGTTTCTGGCGAGCGTCGTCTGCCCGATCTGGGGATCTAATGCGCTGTCTGGGGCGTGATACCCCATCCACACCAGAACCGAATTCGATTTGTTCGGATCGGCCCGTTGCGCTTCGTTGTAGATGTTTCGTCCGTCCGTGTGACTCAGATAGCCGTCGCGCACGCTGCTGCCCGTTCCCGGTACGAGCACGGTGGTGTTGTCGGCCTTGTCGGGGTTGCCGATGGCGATGGCTTCCCTGCCGCGACCGTCGAACGCTTCGGGATCGTAGGTCTGCAGGAACACCGGGTTCTTGCTGCCATCGGGGTTCGTCCCGTTCGTGTTGAGGCCGTCGCGTGTCTTGAGCGCGTTGTTGTAACGGGTGATGGCCGACGGCGACAGGCCGTACAGCTCCGGATGCTGGGTCACCTGGTCAACACCGACATGGGCTCGGTCAGCGGCGCTTTGCACGCGGGCGATGTCGTCGTTCATCACCGCCTGGTTGACCGTGTCCCGGCTCACGGTCTCAATGCCGTTGAGGTTGCCCAACTCCGGCGGATGCTGCGCGAGCAACTGATCGCGCTGTTCCTGACTGAGGGAATTCCACCACCGCTTGACGTCTTCGGGTTTGGTGTTCGGTGGCGGGATGTGAATCTGTTCGGGTTTGTCCTGGGCGTCCGCCGGCGCAAGCGGCTTGGGGTCATACCCGTCAGCACGCAGATTTCCCAGCGAGTTCTGCAGCGTGGCCGAATAGTCGTTGCGTATCGAGTTCAGCTGGTTGAGAGCGACTTTGGTGTCGTTGACGGCGGACGTTTTGATGGCATCGATGATGGCGTGCAGTTCCCGCTGGGTCTGCGCGTCAGGGTGGTCCCGCAGATCCTGCTCCGCCAGATCGATCAAATGGTCGAGCTGCTCCAATTGCCCTTCCAATTGGGCGATCTCGCGGGCTCCCGCCTGTTGCGCGCCGGCCAACGAGGCGGCGATGTTCTCCAGGTCTGCGCCGATTTTGGGCAACTGTTCGGATTGCGCGCCAAGCGATTTGACGGTGCGCTGCACTTCAGCGGAGTCGTTGATCGGGCTGCCGCCGTCCTGATGGTTCCAGGCGGCGTTGAAGCGTTGCTGCGCCTGCGCGAATGCGTGGTCGGCCTCGGCCGTGTGGCGGCCCGCCCCATGGAAGGCTTCCGCCAGACGCGCGATCTGGGCCGGGTTACCGGCCTGCAGGGTTCGGTTGATCGCCCACGGGTCGCCGCCGGCCCCCGCGATCAGCTCCGCGATGGTGAGATGCTTCAACTGCATCGCATGTCCGTACCGCGCACGGGAGAAAGATTACCGCCGCCAGGTTGTCGATCAATTCACCTTCGGCTGCGAGCGTCACTTTGGATGCCAAGGGATTTCGCCATGAGACGATTCGTGAACCCGACGATCAAAAGGACTCGAAAACGCGAGCGCGACAAGGCAATCCAGGTCAGGAGCACAGCAGCAGGACACCCTCCCGGTGGACTTGGAGTTGGAGGAAGTACCGGGAGGGTGCCTGGCTTTTGTCGACGGTGGTCACCTGGCGCGTGAGTCGCCCTCCACGACGAATAAGAGCCGATCGACGAAGGCGAGATCGTCGGCCAGCTTTTCGATCAGCTCCGCGGCGCGAGCCTGCCGGACCCCGGCCAGGCGATCGTGCGCGGACACGGCCGACTCACGGGCGGCGAGGATGGCGGTACGGCATTGGCGTAACGCGCCGAGAGCGTCGGGAGAACCAGCCATGATCGCCCCCTGGGTGATGCTGTGCTGGATGAATTCCCCCCAGCACGCCCGGCGACACCGGCTTGACCGAATTGTTACAACTTGTCTTGTATTAATTGCGCACGTGTCGCACAGCGGGCGCCGGCGGCGAGCGTGGACGACCCACGGCGCCGGCCGAAACAGGCTTGGTGGCAGGTACAGGATTCGAACCTGTGAAGCTTTCGCGACGGATTTACAGTCCGCTCCCATTGGCCGCTCGGGCAACCTGCCGCCAGACAGGTTACAACGAGCGAGTAGACAAAGCACAAACGCCTATCACCGGATGAAGGGACGGAATGCATGGCGGACTCATCGTTCGACATCGTCAGCAAAGTGGATCGCCAGGAGGTCGACAACGCGCTCAACCAGGCCGCCAAGGAGCTGGCCACCCGCTTCGACTTCCGCGGCACCGACACCACAATCGCCTGGAAGGGCGACGAGGCTATTGAGCTGACCTCGTCCACCGAGGAACGCGTCAAGGCGGCCGTGGACGTCTTCAAGGAGAAGCTGATCCGCCGGGACATCTCGATGAAGGCCTTCGACGCCGGCGAACCGCAGGCCTCGGGCAAGACCTACAAGATCAACGGCTCCCTCAAGCAGGGCATCAGCAGCGAGAACGCCAAGAAGATCACCAAGCTGATCCGTGACGACGGCCCCAAGTCCGTCAAGACGCAGATCCAGGGCGAGGAAATCCGGGTCACCAGCAAAAAGCGTGACGACCTGCAGGCCGTCCAGGCGCTGCTCAAGCAGGCCGACCTGGACGTGGCGCTGCAGTTCGTCAACTACCGCTGACCGGCCCGGCGCGGTTTCCCGGTTCCTAGCCCGACCAACCGGTGGGTCTCTAGGCTAGTGACGAGTCCCACAATTTGAGCGAGGTTCGCGATGACCGTGACTCCCCAGCAAGCCGCCGACGGTGGTGCGACAGAGGCCGGGTACACCGACGTGATCATCGTCGGTGCCGGCATCTCCGGCATCGACGCGGCCTATCGGATCACCGAGCGCAATCCGCACCTGACCTACACCGTCCTGGAGCGGCGCGCGCAGATCGGCGGGACGTGGGACCTGTTCCGCTATCCCGGGGTGCGCTCGGACAGCAGCATCTTCACGCTGTCCTTCCCGTTCGAGCCGTGGACCCGCAAAGAGGGCGTGGCCGACGGCGTGCACATCCGCGAGTACCTGGCCGCCACCGCGCGCAAGTACGGCATCGATCGGCACATCCGGTTCAACAGCTATGTGCGGTCGGCCGACTGGGACTCGGCGACCGACACCTGGACGGTCACCGTCGAACAGGACGGGGCGCGCAAGCTATACCGCGGGCGCTTCCTGTTCTTCGGCAGCGGCTACTACAACTACGACGAGGGCTACACGCCCGACTTCCCGGGCATCGAAGACTTCCAGGGCACCGTGGTGCACCCCCAGCACTGGCCAGAAGACCTCGACTACACGGGCAAGAAGGTGGTGGTGATCGGCAGCGGGGCGACCGCGGTCACGCTGCTGCCGTCGTTGTCGGACCGGGCCGCCAAGGTCACCATGCTGCAGCGCTCGCCGACCTATCTCATCTCGGCGTCCAAGTACGGCACTGTCGCCGCCGTCTCCCGAAAGCTGTTGCCCCGCAAGCCCGCCCATCTCGTTGTTCGCATGTACAGCGCTCTGACCGAGGCGGTGTTCTTCGCGTTGTCGCGCAAGGCGCCGGGGTTCGTGCGCTGGCTGTTGCGGCGCAAGGCGATCAACAGCCTGCCCGCCGGCTACGACGTCGACACCCACTTCAAGCCGCGCTACAACCCGTGGGATCAGCGGATGTGCCTGATCCCTGACGCCGATCTGTACAACGCGATCACCGCGGGCTCGGCCGAGGTGGTCACCGACCACATCGACCACTTCGACGCGACCGGCATCGCGCTGAAGTCCGGCGGCCATCTCGACGCCGACATCATCGTCACCGCCACCGGCCTGCAGCTGCAGGCGCTCGGTGGGACCACGATCAGCCTGGACGGCACCGAGATCAAGACCAGCGACCGCTTCGTCTACAAGGCGCACATGCTCGAAGACGTGCCCAACCTGTTCTGGTGTGTGGGCTACACCAACGCGTCGTGGACGCTGCGGGCCGACATCACCGCCCGGGCGACCGCAAAGCTCATGGAGCACATGGCCTCTCACGGCTATACCCGCGCCGCCCCGCATCGCGGCAACGAGCCGATGACCGAGAAGCCGTCGTGGGACATCAACGCCGGCTACGTGTTGCGCTCGGTGCACATGCTGCCGAAGTCGGGCACCAAGCGGCCGTGGAACGTGCGGCAGAACTACCTGGCCGACGCGCTGGACTACCGCTTCGACCGGATCGAGGAGGCGATGGTGTTCGGCCGGGTCGATGACCGCGCGCCGCTGGCCGGCTAGCCCGGTCTGAGTGTTCGTGAACTGCTACTAAATCGCAGGTGTCCGCAATACGCTGATCGCCATGGCATCTGAGAAGCGCGAACCCAAAGTCGTTGTGCTCGGTGGCGGTTCCTGGGGCACCACCGTGGCATCAATCTGCGCGCGTCGCGGTCCGACGCTGCAGTGGGTGCGCTCCGAGGCGACCGCCAGCGACATCAACGACAACCACCGCAACAGCCGCTACCTCGGCAACGACGTCGTGCTCAGTGACACCCTGCGCGCCACGACCGACTTCGCCGAGGCGGCCAACTCCGCCGACGTCGTCGTGATGGGCGTTCCCTCGCACGGCTTTCGGGGGGTGCTGAGCGAGCTGGCCAAGGAGCTGCGGCCGTGGGTGCCGGTGGTGTCGCTGGTCAAGGGGCTCGAGCAGGGCACCAACATGCGGATGTCGCAGATCATCGAGGAGACGCTGCCCGGCCACCCCGCCGGCATTCTGGCCGGGCCGAACATCGCGCGCGAGGTCGGCGAGGGCTACGCCGCCGCGGCGGTGCTGGCGATGCCCGACCAACACCTGGCGACCCGGCTGTCGGGCCTGTTCCGCACCCGGCGCTTCCGCGTGTACACCACCGACGACGTCGTTGGGGTGGAGATGGCCGGGGCGCTGAAGAACGTCTATGCCATCTCGGTCGGGATGGGCTACTCGCTGGGCATCGGCGAGAACACCCGCGCGCTGGTGATCGCCCGCGCGCTGCGGGAGATGACCAAGTTGGGCGTCGCCCTCGGCGGCAATCCCGATACCTTCCCGGGCCTGGCCGGCCTGGGTGACCTCATCGTCACCTGTACCAGCCAGCGCAGCCGCAACCGCCATGTCGGTGAACAACTGGGGGCGGGCAAGCCGATCGACGAGATCATCGCCTCGATGAACCAGGTCGCCGAGGGCGTCAAGGCCGCCAGCGTGATCATGGAGTTTGCCAACGAATTCGGGCTGACCATGCCGATCGCCCGCGAGGTCGACGCCGTGATCAACCACGGCTCGTCCGTCGAGCAGGCCTACCGGGGCCTGATCGCCGAGGTACCCGGCCACGAGGTGCACGGTTCCGGCTTCTGAACTGGTCGTTCCGAGCTGGCCAAATTCAAATCTTTGCGTTCTCTATGGGCACGGCCCGCCAGCTTGACCGGTCTTTGCCAGCAAAATACCGTCAATCCAGGCGGCCAGCGGTATCCGGGCGCGATCCTGCGGGTCACCCCGGCGTAATCGTTTGTACGCCAGCGCGTTACGAAGAAGTAATGAGCGCACTATGGGCGGATATCGGAACATCCCCCGCTAACTCCTATCGAGGGACGCGACCGATGCACAACGTTGAACAGTCGGGCGAAAAAACCCGTGCACGTCGGCTGAGCGAACCGCGCATCAATCGGTTGCGCGGCATCATCCGGCACGACCTACCGTCATCGCTGGTGGTGTTCCTGGTGGCGCTCCCGCTGTCGCTGGGGATCGCGATCGCTTCGGGCGCCCCGGTGCTCGCCGGCCTGATCGCCGCGATCGTCGGCGGCATCATCGTCGGCTCGCTGGGCGGATCGCCGCTGCAGGTCAGCGGTCCCGCGGCCGGGCTGACAGTCGTGGTCGCCGACCTGGTTTCCGATTTTGGTTGGGGCATAACGTGTTTGATCACCGTTGCCGCCGGAGTGGTGCAGGTGCTGCTGGGCCTGAGCCGGGTCGCCCGTGCGGCCCTGGCGATCTCACCGGTCGTCGTACACGCGATGCTGGCCGGCATCGGCATCACGATCGCCCTGCAGCAGGCGCACGTGTTGCTCGGCGGGAAGTCCAAGAGTACGGCGTGGCACAACCTCATCGGGCTTCCGGGCCAGATCATCGGCGCGCACCGGCCGGGGGTCATCCTAGGCGTGCTGGTGATCGTCATCCTGGTGGGCTGGCGCTGGGTTCCCGCCAAACTGCGCCGCATTCCGGGTCCCCTGGTCGCCATAGTCGCGGTGACGGTGATCTCGGTGGTCTTCCCGTTCCACGTGCGACGGATCAACCTCGAGGGCTCCCCGCTGGACGCGCTGCGATTGCCGGATCTTCCCCACGGCAACTTCGGTGCGGTCGCGATCGGGGTGATCACGGTGGCGCTCATTGCCAGCGTCGAGAGCCTGCTGTCGGCGGTGTCGGTCGATCGGATGCACAACGGTCCGCGCACCGATTTCAACCGCGAGTTGGTGGGGCAGGGAGCCGCCAACATCGTGTCGGGCAGCATCGGTGGGCTGCCGGTGACCGGGGTTATCGTCCGTAGCTCGACAAATGTCAACGCGGGCGCCAAGTCTCGCGCCTCGGCGATCATGCACGGCGTCTGGATCCTGTTGTTCACCATCCCGTTCGCCGGGCTGGTCGAAGAGATCCCCACCGCCGCGTTGGCCGGACTACTCATCGTCATCGGCATTCAGCTGCTCAAGCCGGCCCACATCGAAACCGCAATGAAGCACGGCGATCTGGCGGTGTACGTCGTGACCGCCGTCAGCGTCATCTTCCTCAACCTGCTGCACGGCGTAATGATCGGGCTCGCGCTGGCCATCGCCCTGACCGGATGGCGGGTGATCCGGGCCAAGATCGAGGCAACGCCGGTGGGCGACGACGAGTGGCGGGTGAGCATCGAGGGCGCGGCATGCACCTTCCTGGCACTGCCGAGGCTGACGCGGCTGCTGGCGTCGATTCCGCAGGGCGCGACGGCGACGGTGACCCTTGCGGTCCACTACCTCGATCACGCCGCCCATCAGACGATCACCGACTGGCAGCAACAGCACGAGGCGACGGGCGGGACGGTGCACATCCGGGGCGGGACCGACACGGGCCGCCGCGACGTGCACCAACCGCTGGTCGAGGCCCAAAGCCCGGGTGCCGCAGCATAATTGGCGCTCGGGTTGAGCCGGTTCGGGGACGAGGCGCCGCGGGTGCCCGGCCGGTCAGTCCACGTCGATGCGGACGTGTAGCCGCTTGCCGCACACCTGCGCCAGCCGTTGCAGCACGTCGCCCCGGGGCACCTCGGTCCCGTCCTCCCAGGCGGCGACCTCGGCCTGGGTGGTGCCCAGCGCCTCGGCCAGCTGGGCCTGGTTCATCCCCGCACCGGCGCGCGTTTCGAAGATCAAGTCGAGCAGATCCAATGCCAGCCCGGCTTCGTGAATGTCCATCGAGTTGGGTTCAGTCACCGCCAATCACCGTCCAACTCCGATGTACGTGGGTCAGGGCTAGCGCCCGGCCATTTGTTCCAGCCGGCGGATGCGGTCCTCGATCGGCGGGTGCGTCGAAAACAGCGACCCGATCCGCTCGCCCGCGCGGAACGGATTGGCGATCATCAGGTGCGCCTGGCTGGCCAGCTGGGGCTCGGGCGGCAACGGGGCCGCCTGCACCCCGCCGGAGATCTTGCGCAGGGCCGACGCCAGGGCCAGCGGGTCACCGGTCAGCACCGCGCCCGATTCGTCCGCCTGGTATTCGCGTGATCGCGACACCGCCAACCGGACCACCGTCGCCGCGATCGGGCCCAGCAACGAAACCAGCAGCAGCGCAAAGGGATTCTCGCCGTCGCGGTCGTTACCGCCGAACATGCCGGCGAACATGGCCATGTTGGCCAGCGCGGTGATCACCGACGCCAGCGCCCCGGCGATGCACGAGATCAGGATGTCGCGGTTGTAGACGTGCGAAAGCTCGTGTCCCAGTACGGCACGCAGCTCGCGCTCGGTGAGGATGCCCAGAATGCCGGTGGTGCAGCACACCGCCGCGTTGCGGGGGTTGCGCCCGGTCGCGAATGCGTTGGGCGCGTTGGTGTCGCTGATGTACAGCCGGGGCATCGGCTGGTGCGCGGCGGTGGCCAGCTCACGCACGATCCGGTACATGGCCGGCGCCTGCACCTCCGACACCGGCTGCGCGTGCATCGCCCGCAGCGCCAGCTTGTCGCTGTTGTAGTACGTGTAGACGTTCATCCCGATGGCGAACAGCACCGCGAGGAACATCGCGGTCTTGCCGAAGAGCGAGCCGACGAACACGATCAACGCGGACATGCCAACCAACAACGCGAACGTCTTGAACGTGTTGTGATGCGGATGCCAGGTCATCGGTGTCTCCTCGGAACACTCGGGTCGCGCGTTACTGCCGATTACAGCTCATAGAACGCCCGAGACGGCCCCGTTGGTTCCACAGGGCGCTCGCGATCACCGCTAGCCGAATGGTGGCGACCCGCTTCACGCGGCTGCGCCGCGCTCGCGATCACCACTAGCCGTGCCGGCTGATGGTGTAGTCGACCAGCGTCTGCAGCGCATGCCGGCCCGGGACGTCGGGCAGCAGGGACAGCTCCTGGCGCGCCTGGTCCGCGTATTCCTGCAGCGACTGCTTGGCCTTGGCCATGCCCGGTGATGCCCGCAACAATCCCAGCGCCTCGGCCACCGCCTCGTCGTCGTCGATGGGCCCGACCAGCAGCTCGCGCAGCCGCGCAGCTTCGGGCCCGGGTTCGCGCAGCGCGTAGACCATCGGCAGGGTGTGCACGCCCTCGCGCACGTCGGTGCCGGGAAGCTTGCCGGACTCGTGGGAGTCGCTGTCGATGTCGATGATGTCGTCGGAGATCTGGAACGCGGTGCCCACGATGCCGCCGAGGCGGCTCAGCCGCTCCACCTGATCGGGGTCGGCGCCGGAGAACATCGCCCCGAACCGGCCCGCCGCGGCGATCAGGCAGGCGGTCTTCTCGTACACCACCTTCAGGTAGTGCTCGATCGGGTCGGATCCCTCGACGAACCCGCGGGTCTCACGCATCTGGCCCGTCACCAGTTGGGCGAACGTCTCGGCGATCAGCCGCACCGCCTCCGGGCCCAGCCGCGACACCAACCGGGATGCCGTCGCGAACAGGTAGTCGCCGGCCAGGATCGCCACGTTGTTGCCCCAGCGCACGTTGGCGGTGGGGGTGCCGCGGCGAACTTCCGCCTCGTCCATCACGTCGTCGTGGTACAGCGTGGCCAGGTGCACCAGCTCGATGACGGCGCCGGCGATGGTCACGTCCGCGCTGTCCGGGTTGGGCCCGATCTGCGCCGACAACACGGTGAACAGCGGCCGGAACCGCTTGCCGCCGGCCTTGAACAGGTGGGTCAGCGACTCGGTCATGATGTCGTCGGCGCTGCGCAGTTCGGTGTCCATGAGCTGCTCGATCCGTCCGACGCCGTCGCGTACGGTCGCCGCGAAAGCCGGGTCGCCGAAGTCAACGCCCGCCACCACCGTCGCCGGAGTACTCACGGGACCAAACATACTGGTGTGCATGAAGACGGGAGCGACCCGAGCCCTCGAGGCCCAAGTGGTGGTCGTGGGCGCCGGACCCGCCGGTTCGGCGGCGGCGGCCTGGGCCGCCCGCGCGGGCTATGAGGTGCTGGTCGTCGACTCGGCGAGCTTTCCCCGCGACAAGGCCTGCGGCGACGGGCTGACTCCCCGCGCGGTCGCCGAGCTGGAGCGCCTGGGGCTGCGGGACTGGCTGGACACCCGCATCCGGCATCGGGGGCTGCGGATGAGCGGGTTCGGCGGCGAGGTGGAGGTCGACTGGCCGGGCCCCTCGTTCCCGTCCACCGGCAGCGCGGTGGCCCGCTTCGAGCTGGACGACCGGATTCGCAAGGTCGCCGAAGATTCCGGGGCACGGATGTTGCTGGGGACCAAGGCTGTTGCGGCACAACATGATTCGTCGGGCCGGGTGAGGTCGGTGGCGTTGGCCGACGGCACCGAGGTGAGTTGCGCCCAGCTGATCGTCGCCGACGGGGCCCGGTCGACGCTGGGCCGCAAGCTGGGCCGGCGCTGGCACCAGGAAACGGTGTACGGCGTCGCCGCCCGCGGCTATCTGGCCACCGCGCGCGCCGACGACCCCTGGCTGACGTCGCATCTGGAGCTGCGCGGACCCGAGGGGGCCGTGTTGCCGGGGTATGGCTGGATCTTCCCGCTCGGCAACGGCGAGGTGAACATCGGCGTCGGGGCGTTGTCGACGTCCAAGCGGCCCGCCGATTTGGCGCTGCGGCCGTTGATCGACTACTACGCCGACCTGCGCCGCGACGAGTGGGGATTCTCCGGCCGGCCCCGCGCGGTGGCCTCGGCGCTGCTGCCGATGGGCGGCGCGGTGTCGGGGGTGGCCGGTGCCAACTGGATGCTCGTCGGTGACGCCGCGGCCTGCGTCAACCCGCTCAACGGCGAAGGCATCGACTACGGGCTCGAGACCGGGCGGCTGGCGGCGGCGCTGCTGGACCACCCCGACCTGTCGCAGGTGTGGCCGTCGCTGTTGCAGGAGCACTACGGTCGGGGCTTCTCGGTCGCCCGGCGGCTGGCGTTGCTGCTGACTTTTCAGCGGTTCTTGCCGTCGACCGGACCGATCGCCATGCGCTCGACGGCGCTGATGACCATCGCCGTGCGGGTGATGGCCAACCTGGTCACCGACGACGACGCGGACTGGGTGGCCCGCGCCTGGCGCGGCGGCGGGCGGCTGTCGCGGCTGCTCGACCGCCGCACGCCGTTCAGCTGACCGAGCGTGCGTATCACCGCTGGTCGGCGGGCCGGTCACGGTCCCACGGGGCCGGCGCTCGTCGATCTACTTTCGTCCGCGCACCCGCGGCGAGGCGTGTATAGTCCAGCTAATGAAGGGAACGAGGCTGGCTACTATCGGAGCCGCTGCCGCCGCCGCTGCTGCTGCTATCGCGCTGGCCGGGCCGGCGCAGCTTTCCGCGCCCGCGCAGGCCGACCCGCCACCGACGGCGCCATACCCGACGCCGCGCACCCCGTCGCCCCCGAGCGACTACGACGCCCCATTCAAGAACACCGTCAACGGCTTCGGCATCTACCAGCCGCAGGACCAGCTGGCGTGGCTGGGCAAGATCACCTGCGAGCGGATCGGTAGGGGCGTGGACGGCGACGCGTACAAGTCGGCCACATTCATCCAGCGCAACCTGCCGCGCGGCACCACTCAGGGCCAGGCGTTCCAGTTCCTCGGCGCGGCGGTGGACCATTACTGCCCCGACAAGGTCGGCTTCGTGCAGGCCGCCGGCAATCACTAAAGCTTTCTCAGCGCAACGGTTTGTACCCGGCGTGTAAGGCGACGATGCCGCCGGTCAGGTTGCGCCAGCGCACCCCCGACCAACCGGCCCGGGTGATCTGCTGCGCTAAGCCCGCCTGATCGGGCCACGCCCGAATCGATTCCGCGAGGTACACGTACGCGTCCGGGTTGCTGGACACCGCCCGGGCGACCCGCGGCAGCGCCCGCATCAAGTACTCCTTGTACACGGTCGCGAATAGCGTGTTGGTGGGCGTGGAGAACTCGCACACCACCAGCCGGCCACCCGGCCGCGTGACGCGGGCCATCTCGCGCAGCGCGGCCTGGGTGTCGACGACGTTGCGCAGCCCGAAACTGATTGTCACGGCGTCGAATACGTCGTCACCGAACGGCAGCCTGGTGGCGTCGCCGGCGACCTTGGGAACATTGCGCGCGGCACCGGCCGCCAGCATGCCGACCGAGAAATCGGCGGCCACACACCACGCCCCGGATTTCCTCAGTTCCACGGTGGACACCGCGGTGCCCGCGGCGAGGTCCAGCACCTTCTGGCCGGCACCGATGGCCAGCGCCGTCCGGGTCGCCTTGCGCCAGTACCGGTCCTGACCCATCGACAGCACGGTGTTGGTCAGGTCGTAGCGGCGGGCGACGCCGTCGAACATCGACGCGACGTCCCGGGGATCCTTGTCCAGCTCCGCGCGACTCACCAGGCAAACGCTACCTGTTCGGGGAATGAGGTGGCGCGGTCGGCGTTGTATGGGGGCGTGACGGAAAAAGTTTGGTTTATCACCGGGACATCGCGAGGTTTTGGACGGGCGTGGACGATCGCGGCGCTGGAGCGCGGCGACAAGGTCGCGGCCACGGCGCGCAACACCGCCGCGCTGGACGACCTCGTGGGCAAGTACGGCGACACGCTGCTGCCGATCCGACTGGACGTGACCGACCGGGCGGCCGACTTCGCGGCGGTCAAGGAAGCGCACGACCACTTCGGCCGGCTCGACATCGTGGTGAACAATGCCGGCTACGGCCAATTCGGGTTCGTCGAGGAACTCTCCGAGCGGGACGCACGCGATCAGATCGAGACCAATGTCTTTGGGGCACTGTGGATCACCCAGGCCGCGCTGCCGTACCTGCGCGAGCAGGGCAGCGGCCACATCATCCAGGTGTCCTCGATCGGGGGCATCACCGCGTTCCCGTTGGTCGGCATCTACCACGCGTCGAAGTGGGCGCTGGAGGGCTTCTCGCAGGCGCTGGCCCAGGAGGTCGCTCCGTTCGGGGTGCACGTCACGCTGATCGAGCCGGGCGGTTTCGACACCGACTGGGCCGGCGACTCGGCCAAGCACGCCGATCCGCTGCCGGCCTACGACGACGTTCGCGCCGCCGTGCAGGCCGAGCGCAGCCGCCGGTGGGCCAGCCCGGGTGACCCGTCGGCGTCCGCGGCCGCCTTGCTCAAGGTGGTCGACGCCGAAAAGCCGCCGCTGCGAGTGTTTTTCGGCGCTTCCCCGCTGGAAACCGCCAAGGCCGACTACGAGAGCCGGCTGCGCAACTGGGAGGAATGGCAGCCCGTCGCTGAGCTCGCGCAGGGCTGATCGGCCGTCGATTCGTGTCGTAACGGCCTGTCCAGGTCGGCTCGCCTGCTCGATTTGGTCCTCGATTGCGGACAAATAGCACGCGAGAAGAGAGTTGCGGCGAACCCGAAAACGGGTAAGCGCTGTGGTACCACCTGGAACGGAATCGAGGGACACGTTATGAGCGGCGCGGATAAGGCCCGAAACAAGGTGCGGCTGATCACGGGCAAGCTCAAGGCGGCAACCGGCCGCGCCACCAACGATCCGACGTTGGCAGCTGAGGGCAGAGCGGACCAGCGGGCGGCCCATTTGAGGGACGCCGGTGAAAAGGTCAAAGACGCATTCCGGCCTCGTCGGCGCCGACAGGTCTAGCCAGCAATGGAGTAGTCGATTACTCACCCCGCCACCACGCAGCGGACAGATAATTGTGGACGTCTGCGAGGAAAGGCGGTCCGATGTCCGCACCCCAGTTCCCGCCCGTGGAGAGCTGCGACGTTTGCATCGTCGGAGCCGGCATCGCCGGGTTGAACGCCCTGTTCGCGGCCAGCCGAAACCTGTCCCGCGAGCAAAAGGTGATCCTCATCGACCGGCGGCCACGCGTCGGGGGCATGTGGGTCGACGTCTACCCCTACGTCCGCCTGCACCAACCGCACCCGATGTTCACGGCGGGCAACATCGCGTGGACGCTCGGCAAGGACCGCAGCTACCTGGCGACCAAAGGCGAGGTGCTCGACCATTTCGAACACTGCGTCGAGGTCATACGGCAGCGAGTGCAGGTCGACGAGTACTTCGGCTGGAATTTGGGGTCCGAGGTAGAGCAGAACGGAATCGTGCGGGCCACCTGTAGCGCCGCCGACGGCCGCAGGCTCGTGGTCGAGGCCAAGCGGTTGATCAAGGCGTATGGCCTGGGGATCACGCCGAACGAACCGCTCGAGATCTCCAGCGCGCGCGTCCATTCGGTGTCGCCCGACTACTGCGACGTCCGGACGGGCGACATCCGGCAAAGCGATGCACCGGTGTGGATCATCGGCGGCGGAAAAACCGCGATGGACACCGCACACGCACTGATCACGACCTACCCCGGTCGACAGGTCAACATGGTCGCCGGCCGCGGAACGTTCTTCTCCTGCCGCGACACCCTGTTGCCGAGCGGCGCCCGCCGCTGGTGGACGGGCACACCGCCGAGCGCCGTCGCGACCCAGCTGAGTCGTCGGTACGACGGCACGAACGAATCGGAAGTCCAAGACTGGTACCGCGCCACCCATGGCACGTTCCTGACCCCACAGTCGGACAACTTTGTGTTGGGCGTCTTGTCGCAGGCCGAGAACCGCACGATCTCCGCCGGCCTGAACGATCTCGTCATGGACTATTTCGAGGATGCGGTCGACCGCAATGGCAGCACCGATCTGGTGTTGCGGAGCGGATCGACGAAGACGATCGAACCGGGCAGTTGGATCGTCAACTGCACGGGCTACGTCAAATTCCCCGACGAATACCCATACGAGCCCTACGTATCACCCAGTGGCGCAGTGGTTTCCATCAACGTGCGGTCGGCCACGCTGCACTTGCCCGCGTTCATGGGGTATTTCCTGGGCCACCTGATGTTCTTGGGCAAGCTCGGAGAGATCCCGCTCTACGAAATCGACTGGATGCATCTGCGGCAAAAGGCGCCGCTGGCGTTCCCGTACGTGCTCTTCGCACTCGTCGGCCACAACCTCAGCCTCATCTACGACAACGTCCCCAGCCGCGTGTTCGCCGAGAACGGCCTCGATTTCGACAAGTGGTATCCGCTGGCGCGCCGCCTGCCGGCTGTGGCGCGGTTCATGCTCACACACCGCCGCGAACGGGAGCGCCAGCGCCGCGTCCTCGACACGGTCCGGGAGCGATTCGGAATCCGTTGCGGCCCATTGAGTCCGCAACGCGTGTCCGGCGCGACAACGTAGTACCCCGTCATGGCAGCATCTCGGCCCAGCCGATATGCCCTTCGTAGCCGACTGTTTTGGCCATATCGCGATACTCATCCCGAAATCGCGTGTAAGCAAAGGCGTCACCCTGGGCGCGGGCCAGCAGCGCCCGCATCCGCGACGTCCAGATGTCACGCATCGCCAAACCCTCATCGGCCGGAGCGGTCGCCAACCGGTCGATCGCGACCTCGGCTTCAGCCACATCATGGTCGGTCGCGCGAGCCAGCAGCGTCTCCACCAGAACCGCCGTGGCCGGAATGCCCCATAGCAGAAGGCGTTCGCAACGAAATAGATGGTCGACGGCGGCGCGAATCGCCGGTAGGCAAGCGTCGTGATCTCCCTGCCTCGCCGACTCACGGGCCGCGTAGACCTCGACAATCGGCAAATCGCTCAGATTGTGTCCTTGGCCCGAGAACACTTCCCCGGTCTCAACCAACACCTGCCGGCCCCGACTGCGCTCGTCATGGCTGTCGCGGTGCACCAGCGCAACGCCCAGCGTCGCCTTGATGAATCCCACCACCACGTCATCGCTGGATCGCTCGGCGACTCGTAGCGCGTTCTTGATCTCGTGCAGCGCAACGTCATCGGGCCTGCGCACGCCGAACGGTATTCCCAGCAGATAGATGTAGCCGACCACCCCGGCGTAGGACGCGGCGTCAGCGCGGCGGGCCATAGCCAAGCCGTGGCGCAGGTCTGCTGACCATCCGCGACGACCCAGCGAATATCGCGCCATACCCCGCGACACAAAGGCGAGCGCCAACGGGCATCCCACTAGGAAGTTGCCTTTGGATGGATCACCGTCGGCCAGGTCGATAGTGGCTTGTGACCATTGCAGCACGTCACACCATTCGGCGTTTTCGATCTTGCCGTAGATCACCGGGAAGGACAGACCCACCGTCAGGTTCGGGTCTGCGACCGACTCAGCCAGGGCCCAGGCAGCCGAGGCCAGCTGCGACGCCTCGCGCACCCGATCCTGATGCGCGTAGCCAACCACCATCCCCGCCGTTGCGATCCCAAGTGACGCCTTATCTCCCGCGGCGCTGCACAACTCCCGCAATTCATCGAAGCGGTCACCGGCAAGGCTGGCGTGGACTCGCCAGCCCGTCCCGCACAACATGGTGCGTGGCGCTATGCGCATGGCCGGCCGGCGCGGGTGATCGGCGGGCAGGGTGTCGGCGATGTCTGCCGCGCGCCCCCAGCTCGCTCGCGCGGCGCTGATGTCCCGGTTGGTCGCCCAGGTGGCGGCGCGCATGTGCCAGTCGTAGGCGGCGGGCAGATCACCGGCGGCCTGCACATGTTCGGCGATCAACGCCGCGTTTTCGTCCCCCGATTGCGGATCGCGGGCTTCGATTGCGGCGGCCACCCGCCGATGCAGCTCCGAGCGATCCGATCTGAGTTGTGCGCCATAGGCCACCGAGTGAATGAGCGGATGGTGGAACACATACTCCGGGCGCCGAGTGAGGCCGACGACATCGATGAGCTGGGCCGCCAGTAGTTCGTCGATCTCGGGCTCAACATCCAACACGGTGAGTAGGTCCAGCCCGAACCGCGAGCCGATGACCGCCGCCGCGCCTAGCGTGCGCTTGGCTTTCGGATAGAGGCGGTCGATGCGCGCGGCGATGGTCGCCTGCAATGTGGCCGGCACGCTCACTTCGCCGACCTCCGTTGCCGACGTGTAAGCACCGGGCTCGCCTCGTAGCACACCGCGATCGGCCAGTTCACGCACCAACTCCTCGGCGAAGAATGGATTACCGGCGGCGCGCTCGGCGACTCTGCGACCCAGGGCACCGACCGACGGGTCCGGCCCGAGCAGATGTGTGACCAGTGCTGCCGTTTCTGAATTACTCAGCGGTGCAAGGGCTATGGCGCGCGCATCGGACACCCGGGTCAACGCACCCCGGTACTCCGGCCGGTGGGTGACCAACACCAGCGTGGGCGTTCGCGGGACCACCTCGAGGAAATCGGTCAGCATCGACTCGCTGATCTCGTCGATCCAGTGGGCGTCCTCGACGACAAAGACCGCCGGGCGCTGGCGGGCCAGTCTGGCGGCGTGCACCAACGCGGTCAACCGCCTGCGACGCGCATTGGGATCAACCGCGGGCACGGCGGTGGTCGGGTCGGCGATGCCCAGCAGGTCGTCGAGCAGCAGCACGTCCTCGGGATCTGCGTCCGGAAATCGGTCCCGTACTCGCGCGCGGGCCGCCTGTCCCCCAAGACCTTCGATGCCCGTGACCGCCCGCAGCAGCCGCGCCACGGCATGGAATGGGACCTGGCTGGTGTGTGACTCACAACAGGCGGTCAACACCTCCGCACCCCGAACCGCTGCCATCGCGGCCACCTCGCGCGCCAGGCGGCTCTTGCCGATGCCGGGTTCGCCCACCACCACAACCACAGCGCCGTGACCGGCGAGGGCGCGCTCCAACAAGCCCTCGACGGCGGACATCTCCCACCGACGACCAACCAGATTCGAGTCGGCGCGACCGGCGGCGCGGTGCCGGTCTCCGATGCCCAGTAACCGGTGGGCGGTGACTGGTTCGTTGACGCCCTTGATGCGGACCAACGCCGGTTCGCTTAGCGCCGCCGCCTCGTCAACCAGTCGCGCGGTGGAGACGCTGAGCATCACCCCGCCCGGCGGTGCGACCGATTCCATCCGCTGGGCCAGGCCCACCTGATCACCCATCGCGGTGTAGCCGAAGGATCCAGAACCGAGCTCACCGGCGATCACCTGACCGGAGTTCAGCCCCACCCGCACGAGCAACGTCGCACCGTCTCGGCCCTGCACCTCGTTGCCCAGCGCCTTGGCTTCTTCCTGAATGCTCAGCGCCGCGAGGCATGCGCGCAGGGCGTGGTCCTCCATTGCCGCCGGCGCGCCGAACACCGCCATGATGCCGTCGCCGGTGAACTTGTCCACCGTGCCGCCGTACCGCCGGACGACGGCCGCGCAGCGGTTGGCCAGGTCGACCATGATCTCGCGCAACCGCTCCGTCCCGACGGTTGCGGCGATGTCCATCGAGCGGACCACGTCGGCAAACAGGACCGTGACCTGTTTGTACTCGGCGCGGCTAGCATCGTCGCGTACCGGTGCGCCGCAGTGATGACAAAACCGGGCGTTATCAAGAGTTTCGGTGCCACATGTCCGGCACGCTGCTATGGCCGTCATCCGCCCCTCCGCTGATCCGGCCCCCACGTCTGCAGTGGTTCTCCGAAAGGATAGGCCGCTGAACACCCCGCTTGGGAGTGTTGATTCCAGGCCGGCAAGACAGGGCAAGACAGGTAGTCGGCTACGCATGTGCCGCGCGGGGGTGCGGCCGAGACTCGGTATGGAAGCACATCGCCGACGACTGAGGCCTCACCATGACCACCACGATTGACCCGCCGGTTTGCCCCAATGTCTTCGATGCCGGCCTGCCGGCGATCGATTATGAGCTCTGCGGAAGCCTCGAGGAGGCCCACGCGATCATCAGCGAGGCGCGCCGCCGGGCGCCGATCGCCATCGGCCCGCACGGGCCGGAGTTCCTGACCTATGAACTGGTGCGCGCCGTGCTGCGCGACCCGCGATTCCGTATACCGCAAGGCATGTTCCTTGCCTCCCAAGGGATTACCAGCGGACCGCTGTGGGACCGCGTCGCGACGAACCTGATCAGTCTCGACGGGCCCGAGCATCACCGGCTACGCCGACTGGTCTCCCATGCTTTCACGCCGCGAGCCACCGCGCGGCTGGGCACGACCATCGTCGAGGTGATCAACCAACTCGTTGACCGCCACACCGCAGCCGGGCGCTGCGAGGTGGTCGCAGACATCGCCCGGCAGTATCCGATCCCGATCATCTGCGCGCTGTTGGGCGCCCCGGCCGAGGATTGGAGGCTGTTCTCGGAATGGACCGACGACATCTTCAAGGCCTTCAGCTGGCAGGTCGCCGGCCACCAAGAGACGATCTTGGCGGCCTGGGACGAACTCGACGCCTACATCGACGACATGGTCGCCCAGCGCCGCGACCGGCTGACCGACGACCTGATCTCCGAACTGATCCGGGCCGAGGACGACGGGGACCGCCTCAGCATCGACGAGCTGCGGATGCTGGCGGCGGGCCTGCTGGTGGCCGGCACCGACACCACCCGCAACCAGCTGGCCGCCTCGGTGCAGGTGCTGTGCGACCACCCCGACCAGTGGACGATGCTGGCCGAGCATCCCGAGCTGGCGGCCAACGCGGTCGAGGAGACGATGCGGCATTCGCCGATTGCGGGCGCCACCCTGCGCACTGCCCTCGAGGACGTCGAGATAGCGGGGTTCACGATCCCGGCCGGCACGCTGGTGATCGCCAACACCGCTGCGGCCAACCGTGACCCCGCCGCCTACGACGACCCCGACCGGCTGGACATCACCCGCGCGGCGGCGGCGCCGATGCAGACGTTCGGCGCCGGCATGCACTACTGCCTGGGTGCCAATCTGGCTCGGCTCGAGCTCGCCGAGGCCCTGACGGTGATGGCACAACGCATGCCCAACGCTCACCGCACCGGCCCCGCCCCATGGAAGCCCCTCACCGGACTGAGCGGACCACTTACGCTCCCAATCGAATTCGGCCCCGTTGGGTGAACGGGGCCCTAGCTCATTCGCCTTGGGCGTGACGCGTCGCGCTGAGTTGTCGCCGGGCAAACGGCGAGAGCACCGCCTCGTAGTGGCCGAGCAGCTCGTCGCAGATGACCGGCCAGCTGCGCCCGACCACGCTGCGCCGGGCGGCCAGCGCGTAGCGCGGCCGTTCGGCGATCAGGTGTGCGACCGCGTCGGACAGCCGGGGTTCGAACTCGTTGACGGCCAACAACAGACCGGTACGCCACGGGGTGACGAGGTCACGTGGGCCGCCGGCGTCGGGGGCGATCACCGGCAGCCCTGACGCCAGCGCTTCTTGCACGACCTGACAAAACGTCTCGTGCTCACCGGGATGCACGAACACGTCCATGCTGGCGTACGCCGCGGCGAGTTCGTCGCCGTAGAGTGCGCCCGTGAAAACCGCTGCCGGCATTGCCGATTGCAGCTTGGCGCGGTCGACGCCGTCACCCACGATGACGAGCTGGACCGCGTCGCTGGCGGCCAGGCCGGCCAGGCGCTCGACGTGCTTCTCGGGCGCGAGCCGGCCCACAAATCCGACGATGGGCTTGCCCAACGGCGACCACTGCCGCCGGAGCGCCTCGCTGCGCGCCGACGGCGCGAACCGCAGCACGTCGACACCGCGCGCCCACCGGTGCACGCGCGGAAAGCGGTGCGCGACAAGAGCTTCCATCGTGACGCTGGACGGTGCCAGGGTACGGTCCGCGAGCCCGTGCAGGTGACGGAACCAGGCCCAGGCGGCCCGCGCCGTCATCGGGATGCCGTAGCTCGCCGCGAAGCCCGGGACGTCGGTCTGATACACCGCCACCGTCGGCACCCCCAACCACCGCGCCGCGCGCAGCCCGCCGTAGCCCAACAGCGCCGGCGAGGCCAGGTGCACCACATGGGGATCAAATCCACGCAACACCTTCACCAGCCGGGGGGTGGGCACCCCGAGCGGCAGGCTGGTCACCTTCGGGAACATCCGCGACGGCACCCGGTGCACGCGAATGCCGTCGTAGATGCGGTCCGCCCGAGGCTGGCCCGGGGGCGTGTCGGGGGCGATGACGAGGGCTTCGTGACCCGTCCGGCGCAGATGCTCGAGCACCCGGATCACCGAGTTGCTGACACCGTTGACTTCGGGGAGGAAGGATTCCGCGACGATGGCAACGCGCACATCACTACCGTGTCAGCATCGACTGTCGACAAGGTTTCCTGCTGGCATACGTCACGCGAAATTTGCAGGTCGGGCACCGTCTGCGGCCGAGCTCGGCGGTCCGTCTCGGGGCGCGTCGCGGCGGTCCAGCCACTTGTCCAGCAGCGCCAGCACGATCAGGATCGCCGCCGCGCCCAGCCAGCCCACCACCGCGATCGAGCCGGCCGGGATGATCGCCAACCCGGCGTTGCGGTGTTGCACGCGAACCAGGTTCGGATCGTTCTTGTTGTACTCGACGTAAATCCGCATCCCGGTGGCCAGATGGGACGGATAGAGCACACCGAGCTCGGGACGATAGGTGACCCGTTCGGGGGTGACGAATTCGATGGTGGAGCGGCGCGGCCCGGCGCTGAGCACCTCGGCCTGCGCGACGCCCATGTTGTGGGTGATCGCGATGTCGTCGCGCCAGGCGCCGGCCACCAGCAACAGCGACTGCAAGGTGACCAGGCCGATGACGATCAGCACCGCAATTCGGGCCCACCGCAACACGATCCGAACGCGAGTTTTCGGCGGCGCGTCACTGCGACCATGAATCAGTATGTGCAGCAGCACCTTTGGCGATATTGCCATCTAGGCGCGCCTCATAGCGCGGCCTTGATGGCCGCGTGCAGTTGGCGCAGCGACGACCGGTCGGCCTTGACCTCCAGCACCCGCATCCCGGCCCCGGGTTCGTCGAGGGCCGCCGCCAGTTCGCCGACCTCGATCTGGCGGCTCTCCACGTGGTAGGCGCGGCACAGCGCGCCCACGTAGACGTCGTGCGGGGTGCCGAAAACCCGTGACGACACGTCGGAGAACCGCGGGTCGCCCTGCTCGAGCAGTTCGAAGATGCCGCCGCCGTTGTCGTTGGAGACCACGATCGTCAGCCGGCGCGGCGTGGGCTCGGTGGGCCCGATCAGCAACCCAGAGCTGTCGTGCACGAAGGTCAGGTCGCCGATCAGCGCGACCGTGCGTGCCGGGGTGTCCGGCCCGCCGTGGCGTTCGTGGGCGAGGGCTGCGCCGATCGCGGTCGATACCGTGCCGTCGATGCCGGCGACGCCGCGGTTGGACCGCACCCGGATGCCGTGGGTGTCCAGGCCGACCAGCGCGGCGTCGCGGACCGGGTTGGACGCCCCGAGCACCAGTTGGTCGCCGGGCACCAGCGCGTCGGCCACCGCCGCCGCGACGTGCAGGCCGGTGGTCAGCGGGTGCGCCGCGAGCTGGCCGCGGACGGCGGCCAGGGCGTGCCGGTTGGTCTGCGCGCAGCGGTCCAACCAGGCCGGGTTGGGCGAGCCGGTGGTGACCGCCCGCGTCCCGGTGGCCTGCGAGTTGCCCGAGACGTCCGGCCAGCGCGGCCCGGTGGTCAGCGCGAACACCGGTACCTGCGGGTCGGCCAGCAGCGCCGACACCGGCCGGTGCAGGGTGGGACGGCCGAGCATGATCACCTGCTTGGGCCGCAGCAACGGCAGCGCGAGCGGGTGCAGCGGGTTAGGCACGGGCTGGCCAGAAAATGAAGTCGGCTCCGCGACCGTCGGCAGCTGGGCCAGGTTGGGCTGTGCGCCCGCGCCGTGCCCGGCGATGACGACCGTGTCGGGTGTCAGGTCGATGTCCAGCGGTTGGTCGAAGGTGACCGGCGGGGTGTAGGTCCACGGCCGCCCGCCCGGGCGGCCCGGCGGGGTCACCGCCTGGGGCTCGGGACCGGGGACCAGGGGTTCGCGCAGCGGGATGTCGAACTGCACGGGCCCGGCGTTGGCGGTGCGGGATCCGGTGGCGGCCGTCAGCACCCGGCAGGTGGCCGATCGCCAGGTGGCATTGAGCGCATCCAGCCGCTCGGGGGCGTCCTCGGCCAGCCCCAGGCTGATGGTGGCCCGCACCTGGGTGCCGAAGTAGCCCAGCTGCTCCATGGTCTGGTTGGCCCCGGTGCCCAGCAGTTCGTAGGGCCGGTTGGCCGACAGCACGATCAGCGGCACCCGGGCGTAGTTGGCCTCGATCACCGCCGGGCCGAGGTTGGCGACGGCGGTGCCGGACGTCATGGCGACGCACACCGGCGCGCCGGCGGCGATGGCCAGGCCGATGGCCAGGTAGCCGGCGGTGCGCTCGTCGATGCGGACGTGCAGGCGGACCCGGCCGGCCCGGTCGGCGTCCTGCAGCGCGAAGGCCAGCGGGGCGTTGCGCGAACCGGGGCAGAGCACCACGTCGCGGACGCCGCCGCGAATCAGCTCGTCAACGACGACGCGAGCCTGTGTCGTCGAGGGGTTCACTCCTACAGGGTGTCATAGCCCGCTGACGATGCCCGCCGCGCTGGGCGGGAGGAGGAAGCGGGCGATCAACATAGGCCCTGTGTCATGCGCCCAGCGCGAGGCGCCTAGTTGTGCTCGGCGAAGAACTTGAGCATGGCGGCGTTGACGGCGTCGGGCCGCTCGAAGAAGCCCAGATGGCCGGTGTCGGGGATCTGCACGTAGCGGCCGTTGGGCAGGGCGTCGGCGACCTCGCGGCCCAGGTACGGCGGCGTGAGCACGTCATCGGAGAAGCCGATCACCAGCACCGGCGTCGCGATGCTGCGGTAGGCGGTCAGCCGGCTGGTGTACGGCGCGACGTCGAGCTGGGCGCGCATGCCCGGGGTGGGCTTGACGGGCCAGGTGGAGAACATCGCGATCCAGTCGGCGACGGCGGTGTCGTCGTTGAGCGTCTTGCGGGAAAAGTTCTCCAGCAGGCGAATTTTCGCCTCGTAAGCGGCCGGCAACGCGACGCCGGCGTCGGACAGCTCGGCCTCGGCGTCGCGGAAGAACTGCCGGGCCCGGTCCATGCGGCCGCGGGTGCCCATCAGCACCGCCGAGCTGACCAGCTCGGGCCGGGCCAGCATGAGCTCCTGGGTGATGAACGCGCCCATCGACATCCCGACGACGCGAGCCGGGGCCGCGTTCAGGCCTTCGATCAGCGCCGCGGTGTCGTCGACCATGGTCTGCGTCGAGAAGCCCTCCGCGTTCTCGGTGGCGCCGATCCCGCGATTGTCGAAGGTGATGACGCGGTAGCCGGCCGCCAGGAACGCGGGGACTTGATAGGGGTGCCAGGTGCGTCCGGCGCCGCCGTGGCCGGCGATAAAGACCACGGGCTCACCGGAGCCGCGGTCGTCGTAAGCCAGGTTGATCACCCGGACGACGGTACAAGCAACTGATGGCAGGCCTTGACCCGGTCGATCCACCACTGCCGCCGCTCCGGCGCCGCCCGCAGCGCGCGCAGCCGCTCCGGATCGGGCCTGACCGGCCCCACCGGCAGGGTCCCGTCGACGGGCTCGAGGGCGTCGGCGACGTCTTGCAGAAACAGCCCGCCGGTGCCCAGCCCGCAGGCGTGCCGAAGCTGCGGCAGGGCCGCGGCGGCGGTCAGGCCCGCGGCGATGCCCACCGCCGAATCCAGCGCGCTGGACACCACCACCGGGATGTCGATCTGCGCGGCGATCGCCAGCATGGCCGAAATCCCGCCCAGCGGAGCGACTTTGAGCACCGCGATGTCGGCGGCGCCGGCGCGGACCACGGCCAGCGGGTCGTCGGCCTTGCGGATGCTTTCGTCGGCGGCGATCGGCACCTCGACGCGGCGGCGCAGCGCCGCGAGCTCGGCGACCGTCGCGCAGGGCTGTTCGAGGTATTCCAGCGGGCCGTCGGCGGTCAGCGCGGCCGCGGCGGCCTGCGCCTCCTCGACGCTCCAGCCGCCGTTGGCGTCGACCCGCACGGTCGGCACCAGTTCACGCACGGCGTTGACCCGGGCGACGTCGTCGGCCAGGGTCTGTCCCGGCTCGGCGACCTTGACCTTGGCCGTGCCGGCCCCCGGGAAGCGGGCCAGCACCTCCGGCACGTCGGCGGCGGCCACGGCCGGCACGGTCGCGTTGATCGGCACGCGCTCGCGGCGGGTGGGCGGCGGCGTTCGGTAGGCGGCTTCGATACCCGCGGCCAGCCAGTGCGCGGCCTCGCGCGGCTCGTATTCGACGAAGGCCCCGAATTCGCCCCACCCGGCCGGGCCGTCGATCAGCGCGACCTCGCGGGTCATGATGCCCCGGAACCGGACCCGCATCGGAAGCGCCACCACGTGCAGGCGGTCGAGCAGATCCTCCAGCGTCGGCGTCACGCGCTGTAGACCCGGCGGCCCGCCAGATATGTCGCCCGCACCTCGAGGTCGGCGATCCGCTCGGGCGCGACGGCGCGCGGATCGGCCGAGAGCACCACCAGGTCGGCGTACTTGCCGACCTCCAGCGAGCCGATCACGTCGTCGGAGAACAGCTGCCAGGCCGCGTCGATGGTCTGCGCGCGGATCGCCTGCTCGACCGTCAGGCGTTCCTCGGGCCCGAGCACCCGGCCGCTCGGCGCCGTGCGGGTCACCGCGACGCTGATGTTGCGCAGCGGCTCCTCGGGCGTAACGGGCGGATCGTTGTGCAGCGAGATGCGCATCCCGGTGGCGACCGCGGATCCCGCGGGCATCCAACGACTTCCGCGCTCCTCGCCGAACAGGCCGTCGACGATCACGTCGCCCCAGTAGTGGATCTGGTCGACGAAGATGCTGCAGGTGACGCCGAGGTCGTGGGCGCGCTGCAGCTGCTCGGGCCGGATGGCGCCGACGTGCTCGAGGCGCAGCCGGTGGTCGTCGCGCGGGTGGCGTTTCAGGGCCTCCTCGTAGACGTCGAGGATGGTGTCCACACCGGCGTCGCCCTGCACGTGGCAGGCCATCGGCCAGCCGAGCGGGAAGTAGGAGCCGACGATCTCGTGCAGCTGCTCTTTGGTGTAGTTGGCGCAGCCGCACGACCCCGGCACGACGCCGATGATCCGGGTGGCTTCGGTGTCCAGGTAGGGAAAGGACAGGTCGATGTTGCCGATCCAGGGCGAGCCGTCCACCCAGATCTTGATGCCGACCTGGCGGGCCATGTCGTCGCCCTGCCCGGGGGTGGCGGCCGTCGACATCTGTGGGTTGGAGATCTCGTAGGTGCGCAACCGCACCGTCAGCCGCTCGCGCAGCTGGTCGAGCACCGGGCGGAAGTTCGGGTCGAACGCCATCTCCGAACAGGTGGTCAGGCCGGCGCGGTTGAGCCGGGCGCACTCGGCGAGCAGCATCCGCGGATAGTCGGCGAAGTCGATGGCCCCGCCCAGCAGCGGGAACACCGCGCCGGTTTCTTCGGCGGTGCCGTCGAGCTCGCCGTCGGCGTCGCGGCCGTATTTCGCGCCCTTGGGGTCGGGGGTGTCGCGGGTCAGCCCGTGCAGCTTGGCGGCATGCGAGTTGAAAAAGGCCTTGTGCCCGGAGTTGTGCATGATCACCAGCGGGCTGTCCGGCGCGATCTCGTCGAGCCAGCCGAGCGTGGGTTCCGGAAGGCCGTTCTGCAGCAGCGGATCCCAGCCGTTGAGGAAGGCGCCGTCGGACCCGCGGCGGGCGACCTCGGAGTGGATCGCCGCGACGACGTCGTCGGCGTCGCGCATGGTGACCGGGCGGATGTCGACGATGCGGTCCGACAGCGCGACCGCCTCCATCAACGGATGTCCGTGTGCCTCAACGAAACCCGGCATGACGCAGCCGTCACCGGAATCGACGGTCCGGGTGCCGGGGCCGGCGAGGTCGGCGACCTCGGCCCGGGTTCCGACGGCGATGATCCTGCCGTCGGCGATCGCGAGCGCCTCGGCGGTGGGCCGCTGCTCGTCGACGGTCAGGATGGTTCCGGTGACGACGAGATCTGCCTGCCCCATGGGGAGGGATCGTAGTGGCTGCCGGCGTCCAACAGGGCGCGGCTGACCCAAATTGCAACACGTTCTAGTCTTGCTCATGAGTCGCGTCGGCGACGATGCTTCAGCGATGTGATGAGGAGGAGCGGCGCCATGACAGCCGACCTGTTGCGCAACCCGACCCACAACGGCCACCTGCTCGTGGGCGCGCTAAAGCGCCACAAGACCAAGCCGGTGCTGTTCCTCGGCGACACCACGCTGACCGGTGGTCAGATGGCCGAGCGGATCAGCCAGTACATCCAGGCGTTCGAGGCGTTGGGCGCGGGCACCGGCGTCGCCGTCGGCCTGCTCTCGCTCAACCGGCCCGAGGTGCTGCTGATCATCGGCGCCGGCCAGACCCGCGGCTACCGGCGCACCGCGCTGCACCCGCTGGGCTCGCTGGACGACCACGCCTACGTGCTGAACGACGCCGGCATCAGCTCGCTGATCATCGACCCCAACCCGATGTTCGTCGAGCGGGCGCTGGCCCTGCTGGAGAAGGTGCCCGGGCTCAAGCAGATCCTGACCATCGGGCCGGTGCCCGAGGCGCTCAGTGGGGTGGCGGTCGACCTGGCGGCCGAGGCGGCCAAGTACGACCCGCAGCCGCTGGTGGCCGCGGACCTGCCGCCGGATCAGGTCATCGGCCTGACCTACACCGGTGGCACCACCGGCAAGCCCAAGGGCGTGATGGGCACCGCGCAGTCGATCTCCTCGATGACCCAGATCCAGCTCTCGGAATGGGAGTGGCCGGAGGAGCCGCGGTTCCTGATGATCACCCCGCTGTCGCACGCCGGCGCGGCGTATTTCCTGCCCACGCTGATCAAGGGCGGCGAGATGCACGTGCTGCCCAAGTTCGACCCGGCCGATGTGCTGAAAACCATTGAGGAGAAACGCATTACGGCCACGTTCCTGGTGCCGTCGATGCTGTATGCGCTGATGGACCACCCGGACTCGCACACCCGCGACCTGTCGTCGCTGCAGACCGTCTACTACGGCGCCTCGGCGATCAACCCGGTGCGCCTGGCCGAGGCGATTCGCCGGTTCGGCAAGATCTTCGCCCAGAACTACGGGCAGTCCGAGGCGCCGATGGCCATCACCTACCTGGCCAAGAACGAGCACGACGAGAAGCGGCTCACCTCCTGTGGGCGCCCAACGCTTTTCGCCCGCGTCGCGCTGCTGGGCGAGGACGGCAAGCCGGTCCCGCAGGGCGAGCCGGGCGAAATCTGTGTCAGCGGGCCGCTTTTGGCGGGCGGGTACTGGAATCTGCCCGAGGCGACGGCCGAGACGTTCAAGGACGGCTGGCTGCACACCGGCGACATGGCCCGCGAGGACGAGGACGGCTTCTACTTCATCGTCGACCGGGTCAAGGACATGATCGTCACCGGCGGCTTCAACGTGTTCCCGCGCGAGGTCGAGGATGTCGTCGCCGAGCACCCGGCCATCGCCCAGGTGTGCGTGGTCGGCGCGCCCGACGAGAAGTGGGGCGAGGCCGTCACCGCGGTGGTGGTGTTGCGTTCCGACGCGCCCCGCGACGACGCGTCGATCGAGAAGATGACCGCCGAGATCCAGGCCGCGGTCAAGGACCGCAAGGGCTCGGTGCAGTCGCCCAAGCGGGTGGTGCTCGCCGACTCGCTGCCGCTGACCGGGCTGGGCAAGCCGGACAAGAAGGCCGTACGCGCGCAGTTCTGGGAGGGCGCGGCCCGCTCGGTGGGCTAGGCGATAGCGGCGAGCGTGAAACTAACTTCACACTCGCGTCCGAACGTGCAAGTAGCTTCACGCTCGCGTCCAAACGTAACGAGTCAGCGACTCACCCCCGCGACCAGCAGGTCGAGCATGCGCCCGGTCTGCTCCGGTGAACCGCTGACCAAGAAGATGCCGATCAGGCTGGACACCACGTCGTCGGCCTGCACGTCGGCGCGCAGGCTCGCGTCGTCGGCGCCGGCCCGCAACAGCGACTCGACGGCACCCACGATGCTGTCGCGAGTCTGGCTGGGCGCAAGCGCACCCGAGTCGAAGATCGCCTGCAGGGACTCGGCCATGCCGCGCTTGGCGGCGACGAAGCTCGCGTAGCGGTCCATCCAGCGGCGCAGCGCCGTCTTGGGCGGATGGCGCTCGAGCAGGTGCTCGGCGGCCGCGGCCACCTCGGCGAGCTCGGCGCGGTAAATGGCCTCGACGAGCGCCTCCCGGTTGGGGAAATGGCGGTACAACGTGCCGATCCCCACCCCCGCGTCGCGGGCGATCGACTCGAGCGAGACCGCCGCGCCGTGCGCGGTGAACGCCGCGGTGGCCGCCGCCAGCAGCCGTTCGCGATTGCGGCGCGCGCCGACCTTGCTGACGATGACGAGGTCGTCGGGGTAGGGGGCCAGTGCCGCGTGGATCCGGCGGTTCACCTCGCCGGGTCCGTAGAACGACGCGGTGTCGATGTGGTTGACGCCCAGTTCGATCGCGCGACGCAGCACCGCGGCCGCGTCGTCGGCGGTCGTCGCCTCGAACAGTTGCATGGCGCCGTAGCCCATGCGGGCGACGGGGGTCACGCCCAGAGTGCCGATGCCGCCGGGCCGGGGTTGGTCTGTCATGGTGCTCCTGAAGAGATCGGGTGACACACTGGTGAAAGCGGAGGGGCCTCCGCATTCATAGCGTAACAGAACCGGAGGAGCCTCCGCTTTGGTGGGAAGGTCGGACGCGCGCCGCAATCGCGAACGGCTGCTGGCGGCGGCCACCGCGGCGTTCACCGCGCACGGCGCGGCGGTCTCGCTCG